>DATKYA010000389.1:0-2605 GCA_035528775.1 Planctomycetota bacterium
GGAGCACCTGTTCGGCGGCGAGAAGATCATCTTCTACTTCCTGGCCGAAGGGCGGATCGACTTCCGGCAGCTCGTGAAGGACCTCGCGTCGGAGTATCACACGCGGATCGAGATGCGGCAGATCGGCGTGCGCGACGAAGCCCGGCTGCTGGCCGAATACGAGCACTGCGGCCGCCCCCTCTGCTGCAAGAGCTTCATCCGCGAGCTGCAGCCCGTCACGATGCGGATGGCGAAATCGCAGAAGACCACGCTCGACCCCGCCAAGATCTCCGGCCGCTGCGGCAGGCTGATGTGCTGCCTCCGCTTTGAGGACGAGACCTACGGCGAGCTGAAGTCGCACCTGCCCGGCAAGGGTGATATCGTCACCTTCGCCAAGGGATCCGGACGGGTCGTGTCGCAGGACATCCTCAGCCAGTTGGTGACGCTTGAGCTGGCAGACGGCTCGGAGATCAAGATCCCGGTCGACGAGATCCTCGAAGTGGTGAAGAAGAACGGCAAGGAGCAGAAAGCCAACGGCAACGGGCAGCGCGACGAGCACCCGCCCCGGCAGCCGCGCGAAGGCAGAAACAGGTCCGGCCGGCCGGATCGATCGCAACAGCGTTCGGCTGGCGCGCAGGCGAACCACGCCGAAAGCGAGCCGCAGCCTGAAGAGCATGATTCCGACGATGCCGATTCTGCCGAGAATGAACCTGACGACGAATCCCGCGGCACCGACGACGCACAGGATGACTCTCATGACGAGAATGCATAGGACTCAGCAGTGACCGAGAAATTCTACATAACGACTCCCCTGTATTACCCCAGTGCCCGGCCGCACGTCGGCTCCGCATTCGAGATCATCGGCATCGACGTCGTCGCACGGTTCAACCGGCTGCTCGGCCGCGATGTGTTTCTGCTGACCGGCATGGACGAGCACGGCGAGAAGATCCAGCGCAAGGCCGAAGCCCAGGGCAAGACCCCGCAGCAGTACGTCGACGACATGGCCGAGCTGTATCGCAGGATCTGGGACGAGTTCGGCATCGCGTACGACGACTTCATCCGTACCACGGAGCCGCGGCACAAGGAGGTCGTCCGAACGTTCTTCATGCGGGTGCATGAGAAGGGCGACATCTGCAAGGGCACCTACGAAGGCTGGTACTGCGTGCGCTGCGAGAACTTCCTCACCGAGAGCCAGCTCGCCGACGGCCGCTGCGCCGACTGCGGCGAGAAAGCCACCCGCTCCAGCGAGGAAGCATACTTCTTCCGGATGTCGCGCTACCAGCAGCAACTGCTCGAGCACATCGAGCGGCACCCCGAATTCATCCAGCCCGATTTCCGCCGCAACGAGATCCTCAGCTTCATTCGCGAGGGCCTGCGCGACGTGTGCGTCAGCCGCTCCACGATTCACTGGGGCATCCCCGTGCCGATCGAGGCCGGGCAGGTGATCTACGTGTGGTTCGACGCCCTGATCAACTACATCACGGGCGTCGGCTACGGGCAGGACGATACGCGGTTCAGCCGCTACTGGCCGGCGGACGTTCACGTGGTGGGCAAGGACATTCTCCGCTTCCACACCACGATCTGGCCCACGATGCTGATGTCGGCCGGGCTGCCGCTGCCCCGGCAGGTGTTCGGCCACGGGTGGGTGATGGCCGAGTCGGGCGAGAAGATGTCGAAATCGGTCGGCAACGTGATCGACGCCGAGGAGTTGCTGAAGACCTACAGCGCGGATGCCGTGCGGTTCTTCCTGCTCCGCGAGATCAGCTTCGGCGTGGATGGCGCCTTCTCCGAGCAGAAGCTCATCAACCGCATCAACAACGACCTCGGCAACGACCTGGGCAACCTGGTGTACCGCACGCTATCGATGATCGAGCGCTATTTCGGCGGCGTAGTGCCCCAGCCTGGCCCGCGCACGGCCGACGAGGCGGAACTGGTTGCCGCCGCGGATGGCCTGGTGGACGAGATGGAGCGGCAGATCGCGGCGTTCCAGTTCAACCGCGCCCTTGAGGCCCTGTGGCGGCTGATCTCGGAGGCAAACAAGTATGTGGAGCGCTGCAAGCCCTGGTCGCTGGCGAAGGACCCCGCCCAGCGCGGCCGCCTCGGCGCCGTGATGTACAACCTCGCCGACGCCGTCCGGATCATCGCGCTGTTGATCGAGCCGTTCATGCCGTTCACCGCCGAACTGATCCGCACGCAGATGCAGATGGAAAAGCCGGCGGGCGACGTCCGCGAGCTCGTCGCCTGGGGCAACCAGGCCCCCGGCGTGAAGATCAGCAAGGGCAGCCCGCTGTTTCCGAAGATCGAAACCAGGAAGTCGTGATGAACGATGGCTGGCATCGTTTGTCACCCGGTCAGGAGATTCTGACGTGCCCGATATGGATTTCTACAAGTCGTTGAAACGGAAAGCTGACACGAAAATGCTGTTGCTGGTGGCGGACGGCATCGGCGGGCTGCCGCAGACTCCCGGCGGAAAGACCGAGCTGGAGACGGCCAGCACGCCGAACCTCGACCGGCTCGCCCGCGAGGGGATCTGCGGCCTGCTCGACCCGGTGTCGCCCGGGATCACGCCGGGGAGCGGGCCGTCGCACCTGGCGCTGTTCGGCTACGACCCGATCACGTGCAACGT
>DATKYA010000390.1:0-5319 GCA_035528775.1 Planctomycetota bacterium
TCTTCGAAGGGCGTGTCGGCATCGACGTCGCCATCCGGATCGCCCACTACCGGATCGTAGATGTAGCCGCAGATTGTGCATTCCCAACGATCCATTGTTCATCTCCTTGCAGATGTGCTTGTTGAAAACTCAGATTCGAAATCGTACGGGCATCGCACAATAAAAGGTTACGGACGCGGCCTTGAAAGTGCAAGATAAAAATCGCTGGAAAGAAGGAAAGAAGATAAGAAGCCAAGAAGATAAGAAGTCAAGAAGCCAAGAAGATAAGAAGTCAAGAAGCCAAGAAGATAAGAAGGCAAGAGGGGAAGAAGGGAAGAAGGGAAGAAGAAAAGAGAAGAGGAATGAAAAGAACGGACAGGAGATGTTTTCGTCCACTGGGTCCACTGGGTCCACTGGGTCTACTGCAAGCTCAATGGACGAAGTGGACCAAGTGGACCCAGTGGACCGAGTGGACACCACTGGATTCCAGATTCTGGCTTCCTGGCTTCCTATCTTCCTGGCTTCTCGGCTTCTTCTTCCGTCTTCAGCACCATCACGCCGTAGCCGGGAAGGTCGACCGGCCCGCTCACGGCTTTTCCATCCAGAACGGAATGGTACTGCCGGTCGAGATCGAGCCGCTGCGCATGCCCATAGGGATTCACCAGGAAGATCACCTGTTTGCCATTGACGCATCGGATGGATGCATCGATGCCTTCGGGCACCCATGCCAGCCGCCGAATCCCGGCCTGATCGGCAATTGTGCGGAACAGGTCGCTATAGAACTCCTGGCCGAGGGCGGTGCCGATGTACCAGGCGGTGCCGTTGCCGGCGCGATTTGCAGTGGCGGCCGCCCGGCCGGCCCAGGGGGCTTCGGTGTAGACGGCCAGAACTTCCGCGGAATCGGGTTCGATGATATCGGCCCAGATGCGCCCCTTCACCTCTGCACCCGAGGCAAGCACTTTGACGGCCATGGCGGCGCTCGGGGGCAGGGAGTCGTACTCGGCCACGCGGATCCCCAGCAGGCCGGCGAGCCGTCCCGGCAGCGGCTGGTCAGTCACGATGTTGTTCTCGTCTTTCAGGCCGGTGCGAAACGTGCACACCAGCCTGCCGCCGCCGGTCACGTAGTCCTTCAAGCGCCGGGCCAGCGGCACGTCCACGAGCACCAGCAGCGGTGCGATCACCAGCTTGTAGCCGGAGAGCTTGCCGCCGGTCGAGATGAGGTCGACGCCGATCCCGAGCTTCCGCAACGCTTCGTACATGCGATGCACTTCCCGCCAGTACGAGAGGCCCGTGTTTTGCGGCTGGATCTGCAGCGACCAGGCGATGGGATACGAGACCATGATGGCAACTTGATTGACATGGCAGCCACGGGACCACTCGTGGGCGTGCTTGTGGAGCTCGGCGCCAGTCCGTGCCACTTCGTCATAGCGGCGGCCGGGCGAGCCGTGGTGATCGAGGATCCCATGCCAGAACTGCTCGGTGCCTGCCCGCGCCGTGCGCCAGCGGAAGTAGACGACAGTCTCCGCGCCGTGGCCGATCGCCTGGTAGGTCCACATGCGGATCACCCCGGGCGGCGGTGACTGGCCGAAGGTGTTCCACCCGATCGCGCCGCTCTGCTGCTCCATCACCCAGAAGTTGCATGCTCGAACGCCCCACATCAGGTCGTGGCTCATGCCCGTCGGGTGCGGCGAGCTGTCCCAGTAGTTCGGGTAATTGTCCCACGACACGAAATCCAGGTCGGCCGCGAGATCGAAGTAGTCGATCTGGTCGAACGTGCCCATCAGGTTGTGGGTGATGAAGTGACGCGGACAGAGGTCGCGGAGCACGTCCACCTGCATCTCCTGGAATGCTACCACGGAATCGGACGCGAACCGGTAGTAGTCGAGGAGGAGGGACGGGTTGTAGGCGGCCTGCGCCTCGACGGACTTCCACGGGAGTGGAATCTGATCCCACTCGGTGAACTCCTGGCTCCAGAAGGCGGTACCCCAGGCGGCGTTGAGGTCTGTCACGCTGCCGTACTTCGCCCGCAGCCAGCGGCGGAACGCCCGGGCGCAGTTTTCGCAGTAGCAGCGCGTGGTGTCGTGGCAGCCGAATTCGTTGTCGATCTGCCAGCCCACGATCGCGGGGTTGGCGCAGTAGTGCCTGGCCATCTCGCCGGCGATCGCCTTGGCGTGATCATGATAGGCTTCGCTGTTGAAGCAGTAGTGGCGCCTGATGCCGAACGACTTGGGCGTGCGCGTGTAATCGTGCGGCAGGACTTCCGGGTGGCGCTTGATCAGCCAGGCCGGCGGGGCGGCAGTCGGCGTGCCCAGCACTACCCTGATGTCGTGGCCGCGCAGGATGTCGATGGCGCGGTCCAGCCATGAGAAGTCGAACCTGCCTTCCTCGGGTTCAATGCGCGACCAGGCGAATTCGGCAAGGCGAACAATGGTCAGCCCCGCCTCTTTCATCAGCTTCGCGTCGACCGGCCAGCGCTCCTCCGGCCACTGCTCAGGGTAGTAATCAACCCCCAGCCACATAATTGCTCCCCAATGAAGGCTGCAGGCTGCCGGCTGCAGGCTGCAGGCTGCAGGCGGCCATGCACTCAGTGGACTCAATGGACTGAATGGACTGAATGGACTGAATGGGCATTGGGCTGTGGGCTTTGGGCTGAAGAAAGCCGCAGGCGTCTATTCAGCCTATCCGGTCCATTCCGTCCATTCCGTCCATTCTCAAAACGTCAGCTCGAGGTACCTGATGTCGGATGCGGCATCGGGTACGGTCAGGTGGACGGTCCCGCCGGCCGGTTCGAACGGCAGCGAATCGCGGCGGCCATCGTGGTAGACGGCCTCGAGCTGCTTCGGCTCCGCATGTACGGGCAGATCGATTTCGAGCGAGCGCGAGGCGGTCACGCGGGTACACCGACCGGAGAAAGTCACCAGGCAGGACCGCTCGAACGAGATCGCCGCGTACTGCCCGGCGAGCGGCCCGCGGGTGTACCGGCGGCGGAACGTGTTGGTTTCCGGCTCCACCACGATCTGCTGGTCCGGCGAGACGGGCGCGTTCAGGTACACGTGCCAGGCGGCAGCCAGGCGGCGGTAGTCGGCCTCATCAAACGGCTCGCCCCCATCGAAGCGCGTGGCGTGGTAGACGTCCGGCACGGCGAAGACCGGAGCCGTCATCCAGTAGACCGGATAGCGCCGGTGGTTCATCTGCCAGCCGTCGGAGTCGATGATCGTGTCGGGCATCAGCCGCAAGCCGAGCCGGGCGCGGCGGAACCAGAAGTCAACGTCGTCGTCGAAGAGGTCGTTCAACCGCAGCATGTCGGTGTGATGTGCCAGGTAGGGCATCAGGCCGCTCGTGGTGATGAGGCAATCGGGCTTGATCCTGTGTGCGTCGTCGTAGATGTGGTGGAGCACCTTGGCCCAGTGTTCGTCGCCGATGCCCCAACGGGGGTTGCGCGGGCAGCACAGCGCCGGGTGCGGATTGTGGTGGCTGAAGCAGATCTTCAGCCCATCCGCGTCAAGGCAATCGGCGTCGGACGACAGGCAATACCGGAGGTTGTTGATCAACGTGTTCCGGGCAACGGCCCCGGTGAAGTCGCGGCAGCCGGATCGCTCGTCGATCTGCACGCGGTAGCCGTCGGCGTCCAGCAGCAGGCAATCGGGTTCGGTGGAGGCGATGTCGGATGCGAAATCGATCTTGAACGGCGTGAACCACAACAGCACGCGATGCCCGGCTTGGTGCAGCTCGTTGATCAGGTTGTGCAGCCCGTCGGTGCCGCCGAACCGGGCGAGGTCGGCGGTGAAGTCGCCATACGTGTGGAACCACGGCGCATCGATGATCACGGTGAAGTCGGACACGCCGGTCTTCTGCCGGATCACGGATACCCAGGAGCGGACGTTGTTCGCGTTCAGGGATGTGTTATCAACGTCCCACGCGTCGCCCGACTGGCACTGCTCGCCCCAGGTGCAGAAGACGGGCCTGGCCCACCACGCGTGGAACCTGGCGCGGCCGGTCAGTTCCTTCCGCTCGCGGCACAGCTTCACGTCGGCGTCCAGCAGGTCGTAGGGATCGTTGAGATCAGCCACCAGGTACGCCTTTGGCAGCTTGCCGCCGGTGTTGAGAGCGGTGAAGTGGACGAACTCGACGGAGAGCCTGCCGCGGCGTATGGCGAGGCGCGTCTCGCCCACCGGCAGCGAGCCGGGGATGCACACCCCCCACCATTTGCGATCCGACCGGAAGGCGATGTCCCGCGGCGCCGGAGCCATGTGGGGGCACCGGTCGCATGTGCCTGCCCCAGGGCGCGCCACGTGCGACCCTTCGGGTCGCTGGGCCGCCCCTGCATCCTGCTGCCGGGCCCAATCCGCCGACGTCGATGCCACGATCTGGTTGTCCTCTGACAACTCGAACGAGCGGTCCGACCAGTCCGGCACGAACCCGTGGTACTCCTGGGCCATCAGCATGGAGCCGGGGAAATAGATGATTGAATCCAGCACGTCGTATTTTCCCTCGACCCAGTATGCGAGGTACTCGCCCTGCCTGCCGAGGTGGATCAAGCCGTTGCCGCGAACGTGGCCCACGACCTCATCGTTCTTCCTGACCCAGGAGGTCACTTCCAAGGCGCGGCCGTTGATGACCGGGACCAGCGAAAGCTCGGCCACTTCCTGCCCGTTCGAGAACAGGTGCAGCACGCCGGCCTCGACGAAATCGGCCATGTCGGCGATCGGCAGCCGCATATCGAAAGGTGATTCCTTGATTTTCATGGTGGAAAGTTGAAAGTTAAGAGTTACGAGTTACGAGTTGAGAGATCAAAGTTGAGAGATCAAAGTCAAGAGTTCAGAGCTGAGAGTGCGGAGTCATGAGATCGAAGCTGAGAGTGCGGAGATGGTGTTCACAGATGGCAATTCATAGTTCAGAACGCAAGCTTCAGAGCCGCGAGTCGGGCCGACCCTGTCGCCTGTCGCCCGCAGCCTGTCACCTGCCTCGCCATTTACGCTTGAACGTTAGCCATCAACCTGCTAACATGTCCGCGTGAACCATATTTCCCCGGATGAAAGGGCAGATTGGCCGCATGGTCCCATCGAGGCGTGACAAGCTTCGTCCCTGTCTGTATCTTCTTCCTGCCGCCGTACTGATCGGCGCCTTCAGCATTTTCCCTCTCGTCTACGGGTTCGTGGTCAGCCTCTGCCGATGGGGGATCGTGTTCGAGCGGTATGTCGGGCTTGGCAACTACTACCGTGCGATGCTGGACCCCGAGTTCTGGCAGTCGCTGATCGTCACCATCTACTATGTAATCGGCACAGTTCCCGCCGGATTGATTTTATCTTACATCATTGCGTGCCTGCTGTTCCAGAAGCT
>DATKYA010000391.1:0-6084 GCA_035528775.1 Planctomycetota bacterium
AATCGACCTGCTCTGCCGAGGCGAGAACGGCGTCGGTGAGCAGGTGCATGCGATCGGGAGCGGTCGGCGATTCAACCGACACGATGCTCACGAGCGGGAGGCCGATCAGCCACGTGATCACCTTCTCGCGGTACTTGCTCACGAAGCTGCCGTTCAGGTAGATGCGGACGGGTGAGCCGGCGTTGCCGAACAGCTCCGGGAGGAGGCCGTCCTTCAGCAGGCCGGCGGCGGCCGAGCAGGTCTGTTCGTCGCGCGAAAGCACGATGGTGCCGTTTGTTGCTCGAACGAGGAATTTGATCTCGACCGGCTCGCGTCCGGACGTCCGGCTGTTTCCGGTGAAGCAGTAGGCGTCGCCGCACATGGTCTCGCGGCCGAGATTGGCCCGGAGAGAGTCGAGATAGAATTCCGACGACTTGATGGGTACGATGAAGGCCCAGGCGGGGCCGCGAGGCGTGTCGAAGCAGATGAAGCAGATGTCGCCTTTCTGGTTGATGCAGTCGACTCCGCCGCACTGGAGTGCATCGCCCAGCCAGTTGTCGGGGAGATCTCGGTGGAAATCGGGTGCGATCCTGGAGAGGAAGGCGGTGGCGGAATTGCGCACGGCGAGGTAGTCGTGGAACTTCACGGCCACGCCCACGTTGTCCGGCACGGCGGCCGCTGCCAGCCCGCAGAAGAGAAACGCGGCGAGATTGCAGAGCGATTTGAGCATGATGGCTCCCATTTCAGCATCTATTGTAACGCTCGCCTGCCGGAGAATCAACGGAATGTTGAGCACAGCGCGTGCACCGTGTGCGGGCTACCTGCACATGAGGTTGAATTCGATTGAATCCCCGGCCATCGATTCGTATGATGGTGAATCTTGGGCGCCGGACCCGGCGCCGCTCCAACAAGTCGAGGTATGCAATGAAGAGCATCGCTGAGTTTCTTTCCCGCGACCGCGTGGTTTTCCTCACGTCCACAACCAAGGAGGCGGCGCTGAACACGCTGGTCGACACGATCGCGGCGGTGGAGGACACCGAGAAGCTGCGGAAGGCGATCTTCGACCGCGAGTGGATCCTGAGCACGGGCATCGGCCTGGGCATCGCCGTCCCGCACGCCAAGATTTCCAGCATCAAGCAGTTCGTGGTGGCCGTGGGCGTGGCCCATCACGGCATCGAGTTCAACTCGCTGGACGGCCAGCCGGTAAAGATCGTGGTGATGATCGCCGGCCCCGATCGCCAGCACGAGCAATACCTCAGGATTCTCGCCCGCACCACACTGCTGCTGAAAAGTGCAATGAACCGGCAGGCCATCCTCGGCGCGAAGACGGAAGACGACGTCTACCGGCTGTTCACCGAGCGAAGCGCATGATGGAAAACGTCTTCCTTCTGCTGGCGGTGGCGGCATTGGCCGGGCTGTGGGGTGCGAAAGGAGCCCGCGCACTGCGAACGCCCCTGGTGGTGGGCTACGTGATGTGGGCGTGATCCTCGGCCCCACGCTGCCGGGCCTCTACAACCCGCACAACGTGCAACTCCTGGACGTGCTGAACAAGCCCGCCCTCGCGATCATTGCAAAGGTTCTACGGGCTGTCGGCTTCTGAAGACCGGCGAAGGGCACGCACCGACCGCCGCCAAGGGCCAAGCACATGTTCTACCTGATCATTCATCTTGAAAATGAAGAGTACGAGCAGGAACTCCTCCTGGCGATGGCCTCGGCGGGAATCCTGGACGCGATCGTGCTGCCGGGCACGTCGGCCCGCGAGATGATGGCGGGCGCGCTGCCCATCTTCGCGGGCTTCCGGGCCGACCTCACCCGCCGGGGCAACTACGCCAAGCTCATCGCCGCCATCGTGCCCGACGACCACGCCGTCGACCGCATCCTCGAGGCGCTGCACGCCGCCGACATCGATTTCATCGGCAAGAACATCGGCAGCATGATCCTGCTGCCCGTGGCGAGGGTCGTGGATGCGGATTATGGGGGGTGAATGAGTGGGCTTTGGGGTTTGGGCGGGGGGGGCATATATGCCGGGCCCGCTGAGTCCACTACGTCCATTCCGTCCATCAGCACTCGCGCACGCCTTCCGGAAAAGACAGGAAATCCTGCCTGATCTCGTGAGTAGGCTGATCCCAGTGAGAAACTGCCTGGGTCACAGCATATGCGACACAGGCTGCGACAGAGCCGACATCAATGGCGACTGGCGGATCGACATACAAGACCTGCTTGGCCTTCGGTACATGATGTCGCTCACGTTCTTTCCGCCACAGACTCCAGCTTCGCAGGGGGAATGAGAAACGAGCATTCCGCTGCTGGCGAAAGGAAGCCTGCGTGGCTGTCGTGCCCACTAACAGCGTGGCGCACCACGCTCGTTGCCTTGGATTCCATCCCGTTTTCCAGTTTTCGTTTTTCCCAATCACGATCTGGGGCCTTGACTTTTTTACCCGGGAGTGTATGATACGGCTTGTGAGGAGGCCCAGAAGATGCATCGAGTCGTACTGTTTCTGTTGATTTCCGTGCTGGCCGCCGCCGGCTGCTCCCGGATATGCCCACGGCGCACGGAGGCAAACGCGTCGGCGGGTTTCCGGGAAGCGGTCACCCACGCGAAGGACCAGGTCTTTCCGGCGGTCGTGTTCATCAAGTGCCTGCGCGAAAGCCACGAGACCGGGCAGCGGCTGTCGCAGGAGGTCGCCGGCAGCGGCGTGATCATCTCGCCCGAGGGCGAAGTGCTCACGAACCATCACGTGGTGGACAAGGCGGCCGAGATCCGCTGCCTGCTCTCCGACGGGCGGGCAATGGACGCGCAGGTGATCGGTTCCGACAAGGACACCGACCTCGCGCTGCTGCAGTTGGACGTGCCATCCGATTCCGGCGACCAGCCCTGCGCGAAGCTGGGCGACTCCAGCGAGCTGCGGGAGGGCGACTTCGTAATGGCGATGGGCGCCCCGTGGGGCCTGGGCAGGTCAGTCTCCATCGGCATCATCTCCTGCACGCGGCGATTCCTCCCCGGCCACGGCGAATACAGCCTCTGGCTGCAAACCGACGCATCCATCAGCCCGGGCAACTCCGGCGGCCCGCTGGTCAACACCAGCGGCGAGGTGGTCGGCATCAACACCCTCGCCACAATGTCGGGCGGCGACCTTGGTTTCACCATTCCGTCGGAAACCATCCGCATCATCCTCGCGCAGCTTCGGGAGCACGGCAAGATGAACTGGAGCTGGACGGGCCTGCAGCTTCAGCCGCTGAAGGACTTCAACCGGAACATCTACTTCGACGGCGCGGACGGCGTGATCGTGGCGGGCACCGATTCGGAAAGCCCCGCCCGCCGCGCCGGCATCACTGCGAGGGACCGAATCACCAAGGTCAACGGCCAGGCTGTGGACGGCCTTACCGAGGAAGACCTGCCGGCAATCCGCCGGCAGCTCGGCCTCCTGCCGAAGTACAAACCCGTGGCAATCGAGCTCGTCCGCAACGACCAGCCGGTGACGGTGGAGCTGATCCCCCGTGAGAAGGGCGACGTGGAAGGGGCCGAACTCGACTGCCCGCGTTGGGACTTCACCGTCAAGGTGATCAACCAGTTCGACACGCCAGCCCTCTACTTCTACCGCAAGCAGGGCGTTTTCATCTACGGGGTCAAGCGGCCCGGCAACGCCATCAACGCCGGCCTGCAGCAGCACGACATCCTTCTGAAGATAAACGACAAGGAGGTGGCGACGCTGGATGACGTGAAAGCAATTCACAAGGCGTTGCTCCAGAAGGTGGACACGGAGCCCCGGGCAGTGCTGAGCGTGATGCGGAACGGCCTGCTTCGGCAATTCGTTCTCGACTTTGCGCGCGACTACGAGAAGAAATGAAGGCGAGGCGAACAGGCGGCAGGGGCGAACGATGAACGATGAACGATGAAGGATGAACATCGAACCAAACAATCGACGATTGCGTTTGGCGAGACGAAAGAGGGCGGGCCACTGTTGCCCGCCCCGCGTGCGTCGCAGACGCACGCCAAACACATATGCCGGCACGTCTCTACTCGGCCGACCATCATCGAAATTGCGGACCCTGTAGCCTGTAGCCTGAAGCCTGCAGCCTGCACGGTTCACCACCCAGTTAGCCAAGGAGGAAAGCCATGAGGCCGATTGTCATTCTTGCGGCGGTCACGTTGCTGTCGGGAGCGATCACTGCGTCGGCGGAGGAGCAGGCCGACTCCATGGCCGTGGCGGACGTGCTTTCCGCTTCGGCCGTCAGTGCCGAGTTCCACCTCCAGCAGCACAACGGCCAATGGCCGCCCGGGGCGTACCCGATGAAATCGATCAGGGAGGAGCGGCCGTTTGAAACCATCGGATGGCTGATGTCGCCCACCGAGGTGATCATTTCTGATTTCCCCTTTCATCCGCGATTCGTCAAGGAAATCCGCGCCCGGTTCGGCAGCCAGAAGGTGAACGCCAAAATCGCCGGATATGCCATCGGGCAGGTGGCCGAGTTCCTTGAGCTTGCGGAACCGCTGAAGGACGCCAAGCCGCTGGCATTCGACGCGTCGCGCAAGGGCGACTACCTGCACGTCACCACCGGCTACGAAGAGGGGGAGTGGAACATCCGCGTCAGCCCGTTCTGGCAGTCGGCGCTGCTGACGGAAAACGGCCGGCGCGTCATGCGCGTCACGCCGTATTGCCTGATCGCCGACGGGGCGGGGGTGCCCGTGGGCATGATCATGCGAAACGAAATGCCGCCCGATGACTCGTGGAAGGGATCGCCCGTCGATTGGCCCAAGGTCACAGAAGCGGAAAGCCAGGCCCTGCTCGCCGGGCTGGAAAAGCAGACGGCCCGCAACCTCCTGCGCGTGAAGCTCAATTTCCGCAGTCCCGCCAGCACTCCTCAATCACAGTTCTCCCGCTATCGGTCTGGCTCCGACGACGAGTCGGTGACCGAGATGAACGTGGTGGGCGCGCTGCTCGACGACTCGACGATCCTCGTGCCGGCGAACCTGAAGGCGAAACAGACCGCCCGGCTGGAGCGCATCACGGTCTATCCGCCCGAGGGGGAGCCGGTTCGGGGGGAGTACATCTGCGCCCTGGCCGATTACGGCTGCTTCCTGGCAAAGCTCGGCCGCCGGCTGGAGGGGAGCCTCAAGCTGGCGCCGGGGAAGACATCGGCCGAGATCGTGGCCTTCACCGACCAGCTCATGCTCGCCGCCCGGATTTCGATCCAGGGGGAGAAGCGGGTGGCATACTTCGGGCACGACAGGATCAGGTCGTTCGAGATCGGTTGGCGGCGAAACCTGTATCCGCGGATGGACGACGCCGACGATCTCTACCTGTTCACGCTGAAGGGCGAGCTGGTGGCGCTGTCCATGGCGAAGCGCGAGAAGGTGACGACCGACGCGTACAGCCGCTACGGGCGCGACGACGACCGCGTGCTCACGACGGTGGCCAGCATGCGGGAAGCCTTGGCCGACCCCACGAGCCACGCGGACCCCGGCAACGCGCCGCTCAGCGAGGCGAACGAGAACCGGCTGGCCTGGATGGGCGTTGAGCTGCAGCGGCTGGATAGTGATCTTGCCCGAGCGAACAACGTCTCTGACTTGACCCGGAACGGCGAGACCGGCGCGTTGGTGAGTTACATCTATCCCGACTCCCCGGCGGCCAAGGCCGGCATCGAGACGGGCTACGTGCTGCTGCGGCTGCACGTTCAAGGCCAGCCTGCACCACTGGCCGTGAAACTGGAGGAAGACCGGGGACCGTTTGCCGGCGAGATGTTTCCGTGGGACAAGCTCGACCAGCTTCCGGAGCAGTATTTCGACCAGCTTCCGCAGCCGTGGCAGTCGGCCGAAAACGAATTCACCCGCGCCCTCACCGATCTTGGCCTGGGCACGAAGTACACCGCCGAGTTCTTCAGCAAGGGCAAGGTGATCCCCAAGGATTTCGACGTGGTGGCGGGCCCGCCGCATTACGAATCCGCCCCCCGGTTCCCCCACAAGGGCATCGGCATCACCGTCCGCGACATGACCTACGAGGTACGCCGCTACTTCCAGCGCAAGAACGACGACCCTGGCGTGATCATCTCCAAGGTCGATCCGGGCAGCAAGGCTTCGGTGGGCGGCATCAAGCCCTACGAGAT
>DATKYA010000392.1:0-3141 GCA_035528775.1 Planctomycetota bacterium
AAACGTGGGACAGTCACCATGTTTTCCTCGTTTTCCCGCAGTTGCGGGGACCCGAGTTGCAGCAAAAATCACTGAAAACATGGTGACTGTCCCACGATCGAGGGGTCGTCCTTGTCGTATGGCGTGAACCACCAGCATTCGCTGGTTGCGGTCCGGTCGTATGCTTCCTTCGTCAAGCCAACGTCAGTGCTGAGGATTTGGCGCTTCAACATGGTGACAGTCACCATGTTTGGATACGTGCTCCGGAAGATCGCAGGCTTCGAACCAGGCTGTTCGCCCGGAATCCCGCTCACTCCCACGGGCTGCTCCTGCTGGGGTCCTCGGCCAGCCAGCATTTTGCCGCCAGAGAAGAAACCAGGGACAGTCACCATGTTTTCTGGAAGAAACCAGCAAGAAACCAGAAACCAGGGACAGTCACCATGTTTTCTGTGATTTTTCCTGTCCTCCTTGTTGTGGAAAAATGGTCTCAAAACATGGTGACTGTCCCGAATGGCGCGAATGGCGTGAACTTAAGCCTCGCATAGCAGTCTCCTCCGGAGCACGTCGCGAGGCTCGTTCATCAGATCGTACTCCTTTGGCCGGCGTTTTTTGGCCCGCGGTTCGCAGCGGTCGGACCGGTCGGGAATCCTGTTGGACTGGATCACGGCGAGGATCAGCATGAGGACGGTTCGGGGCCTGAACACGCCCACGAGGTGGCGATGAGCGAGCATCTCTTGCACGACGCCCTTCAGGCTCAGTCGCAAGGGATCGACGCCGTATCGCTGGCCGGCCTCCCACTGCTTCGCGTGCGCATCATACGCTACCGCGTCGAGCGTCCGGGCAAACGCACCCGCCGGATCGTGCTGGTCACCACGCTGCTGGACCAGAAGCTGTATCCGGCCGATGAGCTTGCCGCCCTGTATGGCCGGCGCTGGGAGATCGAGGTCGATCTCGATCATCTCAAGACCACGCTGGGGATGGACGTGCTGTGGGCCGAATCGCCCGAGGTGGTCATCAAGGAAGTGTGGGATCACTTCCTGGCCTACAACCTCGTGATCACCGTGCCGGCCAGCCCGCCCGCGTAGTAGAGCGGGACCAGCCCGTAGACCCGTTGGCTGGTGTCGGCCACGCCGTTGAACGCGAACGCGGCTGCGTAGCAGGCGGCGCAGCCCGCGAGAATGAGCAGGACCACGGCGGGATTCCGCTTCTCGAAGAATCGGCCTTGCCGGGCCGCGTAGCCCGCGTAGAGGAATGCCTGCATCGCCAGGGCGGTGTCGGCGCCCCACGGCACGTCGGCGTACTGCCCGAGCAGGCATCCGCCCAGGCTGACCGCCGCCACCGCGAGGAGCCGGTCGAGCCTGCCCATCCGGCCGGCGAGCTTGAGGAAGCACCAGAAGAACACCTCCGCGCAAAACAGGCACACGAGGAACCACAGCGGGCGGTTGAAGATCAGCCACTGCCCGAGCGCGCTGCCGTAGGCAATTCCGATCAGCGGCACGAGCGGATTTGCTCCCTCGCTGGCCAGCAGATGGTGTCGCCCCACGGTCACCCACAGCGGGTAGAACACCACGCAGCTCACCAGGTACGGAATCAGCAGCCGGCGGGCCTTGCCCCGGGCGAACGCGCCGAAGCTCCCCGAGTGCTTCCCGAAATTGAACAGGTAGCCGGCGATGAAGAAGAACAGCGGCATGTGGAACAGCCTGATTCCCGTGTCGAGCCACCCGGGAATCGTGCTGTGCCCGATCACCACCAGGCAGATGCCGAGTCCCTTGGCCGTATCGACGTAGGTCTGTCTCATGGTGTCGTTTCCGTGGCCTCAGCCGTGCGGGATGTCGCGCGGAATATCAACAATGAGTATCGGCTTCGGTACGGAAATAGTTTGGCGGGTTGTGGAGAAACGGCAAACGCTGAGTCTATTCTGTCCATTCCGTCCATCGCGTCCACTGCGTCCACAAGAAAGACGCAGCGAACAAGGAAGAATAGGAGGAGGAACAAGGAGCGGAAAAGCGGGAACAGAGAACAGAGAACAAGGAACGGGGAGGTTAGCGCTCGATGGCCGCGCGGACGTCGTCGAGCGTGCCGACGAGGAAGATGATCCTGCCGCTGTTGGCCACGCCGCTGCGAACGTGGGTACAGGGCACCCAGCCGTTTCCGCCGGCAGTCACGTTCTCGTCGCCGGGGAAGACCAGCCAGGCGGAGCCGTCGAACGACCGGTAGAGCGCGGCCTGCGCGGGGGCTGCACCCAGGGACCACGCGTACGCCCGAGTGGCGTCACGGCTTATGGGCAGGTCGCACACCCTCGTGAGCGTGCCGGCGTCGAGCCTGCACTGCGTCATTCGCTCCTGGCTGCTGAAGAACGGGCTGAACGTCTTGGTGCAGAAGCTGGACATGTCGGGCTTGCCGAGGTTCTCGCCGACGATCCTGTAGTTGACGGAGGGGCCGTCCACCCAGGCTTCGAAGCGCACCGTGCGATCGCCGGCCTCGCGGAGGTAGCTGATCCGGCGGCCGCCGTCGTCGACCTTCCAGTCGACCTTCCACACCGAGGGGTCCTTGTAGGGCCAGTCGTTGGCGCCGCTGGCCGGCCCCCACGCCACTTCGGGGCAGTCCACCGCCCACACGCTCGCGGGAAACCACGGCACGTGGATCTTGAAGGTGGCGCACTGCGTAGGCTCGAGGCGGATCGGCTCCTTCAGGTACTTGTCCTTCGCGATGGCAACCGGCACGGGCGGCCTGAACGGCTTGGGCCTGTATTTCGGCTCCGTGACCAGGTTCCCCGGCGGAGTGTCCGACACGCACCGGAAGCCCGAGTTGTAGATCCGCATCTGGCGCGACCACGACATCCGGTTGCTCACCATGTGCGTGTAGGGCTGGGTGTGGGTGGGGCTGGAGCCGGCAAGGACGTATGGCTCGCGATCGACGGCACCCGACGGCGATGCGGCCGGCACCACCGCTTCCACCCACTGGAGCACGCACCCAACCATGTCCATCGCGCCGCACGGGCTGGCGCCGCGCGGGAACGAGCCGACCGGGAAACTGGTGCCGATCGCGAGGTTGCCGGGGTTGCGGTAGCAGGCGGAGTCGTCCCACGAGTCGCCCCAGGGATACAGCCTGCCGTCGGTGCCGCGGGCGGCCTTCTCCCACTCGATGTCGGTGGGGAGGCGC
>DATKYA010000393.1:0-10714 GCA_035528775.1 Planctomycetota bacterium
GGGTGTGTAATTTTCCTGTTGCGCGCATGTAGGGGCGGACTTCCGGCGGCTCGGGGAACCGATGCGGGATGCAGCACCATGACGCAACCCGAGCCGCCGGAATCGTCCGCCCTATTTCTGGTTGCGTAGGGCGGGCGATTCGCGGCGACCGCTTCGGTCGCAGGAAGACATCGCTCAGCCCGCCCCTACGCAGGACATACAACAAACAAATTACGCACCCCCCGTCATTCCTCTTGATTTTTCCTGTGCCATGGCTACAATTCGGGGTATGGGAAAAACATTTGAAGGCCAACTGAACGCGGAAGGCAAGACCTTCGCAATCGTTGTGAGCAGGTTCAACAGCTTCATCACGCAGAAACTGCTGGATGGGGCGATCGACTGCATTACGCGGCACGGCGGCTCGCGGGAGGGCATCGACGTGTATTGGGTGCCCGGTGCTCTGGAGATTCCGCTGGTGGCCAACCGCGTGGCGTCGGCCGGCAAGCACAGTGCGGTCATCTGCATCGGCTGCGTGATCCGCGGTGCTACGCCGCACTTCGAGTATGTGGCGTCGCAGGCTGCGCGGGGGATCGCGCAGATCGCGCTGGCCACCGGCGTGCCCACTATTTTCGGCGTACTGACTGCCGATACTATTGAACAGGCAGTGGAACGCGCGGGCACGAAGGCCGGCAACCGCGGATTCGACGCCGCCGCATGCGCCATCGAGATGGTCAGCCTGCTCGGGCAGATCTGAGCTCATGGCTCCCTGTTGTTTGTTCTCTGTTCGTCGATCCTTGTTCCGTGTTCTTTCTTCGGTCTTGAAGAAACAGAGAAAGGGAACAGGACAGGGAACAGGGATCAAGGATCAAGGATCAAGGATGAAGGGCTGCGAGCCGCCAGCTCTGCAGCCTGTAGCCTGCTGCCGCACCAGCGGTCGTTCTTTGCTGAGAGGTTTTGCCTATGCCGGCACCAAACGGTGCACGCGGCACACACGCGATAGACACCGACGATGTGAAGTCCGTAGTGGTTCGCCGGCGAACCCGCGCCCGCGAGCTCGCCCTGCAGTTCCTCTATCAATGGGACCAGCGAGGGCCGGAGGTTGTAGACAGTCTCACCGCGTTCGTTCTCCAGGGTGATCCAGACCCCGCCGTGCAGCGGTTCGCACGCGACCTCGTGAAGGGCGTCATCGAGAAGGTCGCCGACCTCGACAAGATGATCATCGAGGTGGCGGAGAACTGGGAGATCCACCGCATGGCCGTGGTCGACCGCAACGTGCTGCGGCTGTCGACCTACGAGCTGATGTTCATGCCCGACATCCCGCCGAAGGTCTCGATCAACGAGGCGATCGACCTGGCCAAGAAGTACAGCACGGCCGAGTCGGGCGCGTTCGTGAATGGAATCCTGGACAAGATTCGCAAGCAGTGCCGGGAAGACCAGCCACGTCCCCAGGGCCAATAGCGGATCCCGCCGGCGGCATCTGCACAACATCAGGATTGAGCCGGAGGAGGGAAACACTCAACGGTCAACACTCAACGGTCAACGATCAACTCTCCACCATCCCCTGACAGGCAGTGGTCGTCGGGGCGAACCTTGTGTTCGCCCTCGTTGGATTGCCGGGAACCGCCGACCTGTCAATGCGTTCATGGTCGTTCGTACGAGGGCGAACACAAAGGTTCGCCCCTACGGCGCATTGTGCGGTCATGGGGATTCGCCCAGACGGCATCCCGTTGCGGGGCCATCCGGGGCCAAAGTACCCATTGCAGGGCGGGCGGTTTTCTGTTATAATATATAATGATTTTTCGGATGCGCAAGGTAAACAAGCGCTTGACCTGTCCGATCATAAACACAATTCCATCTGTATTTCACCCAATGGCCCGGGAGGCCGCGTAAGCATGGCACAAATCACTGGCAAGACAGCGGATCAGCTTTTCGCACAGGGACGCGAGCTGGAAGAGCAGGGACGGTATGAAGAGGCAGCCGACTATTACGAGCAGGCCCTGGAGGAGAATCCCACGCACGCGCCGTCGGTGTTCAGGCTCGGATACCTTCACGCGCAGCGGGGCGACCTGAACAAGGCGGTCGGCTTCTACTCCAGCCTCACCGAAGGCCCGGAAATCTGCGGCGAGGCACTCGTGAATCTCGGCCTGCTCTACGAGGAGCTCCAGCAGCCGGAGCGGGCGGTGGAGTGCTTCAAGAGGATGCTGAAGTACGACCCGGTTCACGAGCGGGCGGCGCTCTACCTGAAGGACGCGGAGTCGGCCGTGCGGCAGACCTACGACGACAGCCACGACAAGGAGCTCAGCCGCAAGTACGAAATCCTCAGGACGCCCATCACCGATTTCGAGCTTTCGGTGCGAAGCCGCAACTGCCTGGCAAAGATGAACATCCGCACGCTGGGCGACCTGGTCCGCAGAACCGAGCAGGAGCTGCTGAGCTTCAAGAACTTCGGGGAGACGTCGCTGACCGAGATCAAGGAGTTGCTGGATGCGAAGGGCCTTCGGCTGGGTCAGGAGTTCGACGAGACAGTGCCGGCCGAGTTCCTGCTTCCGCCCGAACCGTACGAGGAGGAAGAGGAGGAGAAGGTGCGGCAGGAAGACCTGCCGGTCACCGAGCGGTCGATCGACGAGCTGGGGCTGTCGGTGCGAAGCCATCGATGCATGGAGCGCCTTGGCATCGAGACGATCGGCGAGCTGATCCAGCACACGGCGGAAGACCTGCTGAGCAGCAAGAACTTCGGGAAGGCGTCGCTCACCGAAGTGAAGGAAAAGCTGGCGCATTACAGCCTGGCGTTGAAGGAATCGCGGTGACGTAGAGACGCCCCGATGGGGCGTCTGAGACGTGCCACCGGCACGTCTCTACGCAAGGCAATGTATTTCCGGCGGGCGATCCACGCGTTCGGTCGCCCGCCATTTCATGAACCGGAAATGAACGCATGAACCCTCAAACTGATCAACTGACCAACCAGTCAACTGATTAACCGTCCAGTACTGTTCGATGAATCTTCTCCTGCATATCTGCTGTGCTCCGTGCATCGCGGCTCCGCTGGCGGAGCTCCGGCGCGGCGGGGCGGAGGTGACCGGGTTCTTCCATAACCCGAACATCCATCCGTTGCTGGAATTCCGCAAACGGCTGCGGGCGGTGGAAGTGCTGGCGGAGCAGGAGAAGCTGGGCCTGATCGGGCGGCCGGAGTACGGGCTGCACGAGTTTTTGCGGGAGACTGCCGGGCACGAGCGGGACCCGGAAGGCGGTGCGCGATGCGCGATCTGCTATAGAATGCGGATCAATGCGACGGCCGCGCTGGCACGGCGGGAACGGTTCGACGCGTTCACCACGTCGATGCTGTTCAGCCGGCACCAGAACCACGAGCTGATCAGCAGCATGGCGCGGGAGGCCGCGGCGCGGGAGGGCGTGGCATTCCACTACGCGGACCTGCGGGACATGGTGGAGGCGAGCATGGAAATCGCTCGAAAGCGCTCGCTGTACCGCCAGCAGTACTGCGGGTGCATATTCAGCGAATACGAGCGGTATGAGGGAAGAAGAGAAGAAGATAAGAAGGGAAGAAGAGAGAGGGCGACAACGGGGGAACGGAAGAACGAAGGAGGGGAAGAGGGAGAACGGGGAACAAGGGACAAGGATAGCGGTGCCGAGACAATGAGGTCTTGATGAACCGAGCCTCTCACATCATTCTGGCCATCCTGCTCACGGTGCTGTTCGCGATGTCGGTGCAATCGTGCATTGCGCGCCGTGCGGAATTCGACATGGTGCCGATGCAGCGGGGCATCGCAATGCCGCAGAAGATCCGCGTGCTGCTGCTGTCGGGGCAGCCGTGCACCGTGCAGGTTCACGGGGGCTACGAGATCAGGGCGGGGCGGCAGGTGCTGTTTGCCGATGAGGCGGCGATGCCGGACGCGGTGGTGACGCCCTTCCCGGGCGGAATGACCATCAACACGGAGAGCATCCGGCACACGCAGGTGGACGTCATTCCGAAGACGGACGGGTCGCTGTACGTGAATCGCAAGCCGTATCACGGCTCGCTGCGGCTGGTGAACCGGCCGGACCGCGGGCTGATGGCGATAAACGTGGTGGAGCTGGAGGATTACCTGCAGGGGGTGATCACGGGTGAGATGCCGAGCCTGTGGCCGATGGCGGCGCTGAAGGCTCAGGCGATCGCGGCGCGGACCTACGCACTCTATCGCGCACGCGGGCGATCAGGGTGGGACTACGACGTGGCCGCGGGCACGGGCGACCAGGTGTACGCGGGCATCGCGGGCGAGAACACGTCGTCGCGCGAGGCCGCGCGGCAGACTCGCGGCGTGATTCTCCTCTACGACTGGAAGATCCTGCCGGCATACTATCACTCGGTGTGCGGCGGGCACACGGCGGGGAACAAGGTGATCTTCGACGGTGAGGACATCACGCCGCTGGCGGGAATCGACTGTCCGTGGTGCGATCCGACGATGCAGGGCCCCGGCGGCGCGAAAGTAGAGAAATACTATCGCTGGCAGATGAAGGTGCGGCAGGCGGAGCTGCTGGCGGCGCTCGCGAAGCAGGGCATCAAGCTGGATTCGATCGAATCGATCGCGCCGGTCCGGCCGGATGCGGGCGGGCACGCGGGTGACGTGGACATCCGGCCCGGCCCCGCCACGCTGCCGGCGCGTGCGGTGAGGATGACGGCGGACAAGTTCCGCTCGCTGATCGGTTACAGCAAGCTGATCAGCCCGTCGTTCACGTGTGCGAAGGTCGGCGACGCGTTTGTGATCAGCGGCCGCGGCTACGGGCACGGGGTGGGGATGTGCCAGTGGGGTGCGCGCGGGATGGCCGCCGCAGGGTTCAGCGCGAAGGCGATTCTCGAGAAGTACTATCCGGGGGCGGATATCGTGCGGGTGTATTGAGGCGGGCGAACGATGAACGAGGAACGATGAAGCGGAACCTTGGACGTGCGGGTGTACTGAGGCAAGCCAACGAGGAACGATGAACGATGGATGATGAGGCGCAACGGCGGACGGCGCGGTTGCCATCATTCAGGCATTCTGCGAGGAAGTATCTGGATTGTTCGCTTTCGAGGTGATGACAACTGACGGCTCGGCGAGGCGGGGCGTGCTGGCTACGCCGCACGGGTCGGTGGATACGCCGGTGTTCATGCCGGTGGGCACGAACGCGACGGTGAAGATGGTCACGCCGGACCGGCTAGCGGAGACGGGGACGCGGATCGTTCTCGCCAACACCTATCACCTGACGCTGCGGCCGGGGGAGAGCGTGGTCCAGCACCTGGGGGGGCTGCACGGGTTCATGGGCTGGCAGGGGCCGATCCTGACCGACAGCGGCGGGTTCCAGGTGCTGTCGCTCGCGAAGCTGCGGCACGTCGGCGACGACGGCGTGGAGTTTCAGTCGCACGTGGACGGTTCCACGATCGTCCTGACGCCGGAGCGAGCCATTCAGATACAAAACGCGCTGGGCGCCGATATTATCATGTGCTTCGACGAGTGCGTGCACTACCCGGTGGAGCACTATCACGCGAAGCAGGCGATGGAAAGGACGATCATCTGGGCGGAGCGGTGCAGGCAGGCTCACGGGCGGGCGGACCAGGCGCTGTTTGGCATCGTGCAGGGGAGCGTGTTTCCCGATCTGCGGGCCGACTGCTCGGCGCGGCTGGTGGCCATGGATTTCCCGGGCTACGCATTGGGCGGATTCAGCGTGGGCGAGGGAGCGGAGCTGATGTACGAGACGATCGAGTCGACGGTTCCGCACCTGCCGGCCGGCAAGCCGCGCTACCTGATGGGCGTGGGCACGCCGCAGGACATCCTGCACGCGGTGGAGCGCGGGGTGGACATGTTCGACTGCGTGATGCCGACGCGGAACGCTCGGGGGGCGTGCGCGTTTTCGATGCAGGGCAAGGTGCGGCTGCGCAACCTGCAGTACCGGCTGTCCGACGAGCCGATCGACGCAACCTGCGACTGCTACGCGTGCCGGACGTTCAGCCGGGGATACATCCGGCATCTGTTCAACGTGAAGGAGGCGCTGGCGGGGATACTGACGTCGATCCACAACATCCGCTTCTACCAGCGGCTGATGGCGGATATCCGTTCCGCGATCGCGGAGCAACGTTTTCACGAATTCAAGACGGAGTTTCTTACCGAGTACGAAGGATTGGTGTAGGGGCGAACCTTGTGTTCGCCCTCGTCCGAATTGTTGAACATCATCGTGGTGCAGGCACGGGCGAACAGAAGGTTTGTCCCTACGAACGCTCGGAAATCGTGATCGAGACACCTCAAGGACAGGAGAACCAGAATGGCAGACGCAGCAACAGACAACGCGGCCCAACCGGCTCCGGCCCAGCCGCAGCAGAACATGGCGAAAACGGAGGAGGAGCTCGCGAACCAGCAGACGGGGCAGTCGACCGAGGAGAAGGGCGGCAACGGCGAGCAGACGCCGCCGCCGCAAAGCGGCATCCAGAACTACGGCTTCTTTCTGGTCATCGCGGCGATGTTCGCCATCATGTATTTCATGCTGATCCGCCCGCAGAAGAAACGCGAGAAAGAGCGGCGGGAAATGCTCTCCGACCTCAAGAAGGGCGACAAGGTGGCGACCATCGGCGGGATCATCGGCACGATCACGTCCATCAACGACCGCGAGGTGGTGCTCCAGGTGGAAGACGGCGGCAAGCTGCGGTTCACGCGGAGCGCGATCTCGCGTCCGCAGGGCGAAGGCAGGGGCGATACGACGGATACCACCTGATTGGGGCGGTCTACACGAATGCGGCCGCAGGGGCGAACGTGGTGTTCGCCCCTCGACTCATCGGCTATGGGCATTGGGTCCAATGGACTGAATGGACTGAATGGACTCAGTGGACCCGGTACATTTCACTTCCCTCAGCCCAAGCCCCAAGCCTCAAGCCCCAGGCCCAAAGCCGCTTGTGCAAGAAATCATTTGACATTCCGCTGCATCTTCCATATAATTGAGATAGTTGCAGACTAACGCTTGAAGGCGGCGCCCGCCGCCTGTTCGCATCCGAATCCGGTTCCTGGCCCTCACGGAGAGGTGGCTGAGTGGCCGAAAGCGCTGGCTTGCTAAGCCAGTGAGGGGTATTAACCCCTCCGTGGGTTCGAATCCCACCCTCTCCGCCAGGTTTGCCCTTCCTTCGGCTGCCGCATCCGGCAGACATCGATCCGCTATCGCACCCCCGCTCAAATCATGAAGGCCCTCAACTCTCCGCCCGTCGTGCAGAAGAAATACTGTACGGCGCGCTGCCCCGCGCCCGGCGGCTTAATCGATCCCAGGCAGAGGAGGAAGGACCCATGGCTCCCGCGAAGGCCGCACCGGCCCGCGAGTTCACCGCCGATCTCGTCATCATCGGCGGAGGCACCGGAGGCACCGCCGCGGCGCTCGCCGCCGCGTCCACCGGCACCAGGGTAATCATCACGGAGCAGACCGACTGGCTCGGCGGGCAGCTCACGGCCCAGGCGGTGCCGCCCGACGAGAACGAATGGATCGAGCAGTTCGGCTGCACGCGGCGCTACCGGGCGTTCAGGGAGGGCATCCGGGCGTTCTACCGCGAGCACTACCCGCTCCTGCCCTCGGCGCGAAACAACCCGCACCTCAACCCCGGGGGCGGATACGTCTCGCGGCTGTGCTACGAACCTCAGATCGGGCGCATCGTCCTGGAACAGATGCTCGCGTGGCCACGCGCCCGCGGGTTCATCCGCGTGCTGCCGCACCGCGTGCCGGTGTCGGCCGACGTCGACGGCGATCACGTGCGAGCGGTGACGGTCCGCCATCTGCTCACGGGCGAGCAGACCGCCTTGATCGCCCCCTACTTCATCGACGCGACGGAGCTGGGCGACGTGCTCCCGCTGGCGGGCGTCGAATACGTGGTCGGATCCGAATCCCAGAACGACACGGGGGAGCCGCACGCCGTGAAAGGCCCGCCGCAGCCCGACAACGTGGAAGCCATCACGTGGTGTTTTCCGATGGCGTGGGACACGGCCCCGCGCGCGGACCACACGATCCCGAAGCCGCGGCAGTATAACCGCTGGCGGCGGTACGTGCCCCAGACCGACCCGCCCTGGGGCAGCAACCTGCTGAGTTGGGAGTTTACGGATCCCAAGAGCGGGGAGATGTTCGACTGCGCCCTCTTCACCACGGGCCGGCACAGGAAGGCGTGGCTGCGCGGTCTGTGGGAGTACCGCCAGATCGTGTGCGCGCAGCACTACCCGGATTCCGACCTCCCCGACGAAGTCACGCTCGTCAACTGGCCCCAGAACGACTACTTCGTTCGCAACCCGATCGACACGCCGCTGGAGGAGCGGGACGGGATCTTCGAGGAGGCACGGCAGTTGTCGCTGAGCCTGCTGTACTGGATTCAGACGGAGGCCCCGCGTCACGACGGCGGGACGGCCTACCCGGAGATGTACCTGGTGCCGGAGCTGACCGGCACGCCCGACGGCCTCGCGAAATACGCGTACATCCGCGAGTCGCGCCGCATCAGGGCGGAGTTCACCGTCACCGAGAATCACGTCAGCCTCCAGGCCCGGAAAAACAAGCCGGCGGAGCATTTCGGCGACAGCGTGGGGATCGGGCACTACAACATCGACCTCCACCCCACCACGGACGGCGTGACCAACGTGGCCATGCAGACGCGGCCGTTCCAGATTCCGCTGGGCTCGCTGCTGCCGGTGCGTATGCGGAACCTGCTTCCGGGGTGCAAGAACATCGGCGTCACGCACGTCACCAACGGCTGCTACCGGCTTCATCCGATCGAGTGGAACATCGGGGAGTCGGCGGGGCTGCTGGCGGCGTTCTGCCTTCGCCGCAACGCGCACCCCAAGGCCGTGCGCGCCAAGCCGGCGCTCCTGGCGGATTTCCAGAAGCTGCTCACCGAGCAGGGTGTGGAACTCGAGTGGCCCAGCGGCGTGAGGTGAGGGGAATCGGGGACAGGCACCGTTTTTCGTACGCCTCTCGTCTGCGTGCGTGTCCCGAAAACGGTGCCTGTCCCTGATTTCCCCTTGGCTTCGGACCGCTCAGTATCCGCTCCCGGATCTCCGGCGCCAACCCTGCTCCCTACACCGTCACCTACGACGATGCGGGTAACCTCAAGTACCTGCCGGATCCATCTGATCCGGCCAAGGTCGACTGGTTCGTCCATGACTACCGCAACCGCCTGATCCAGATTAAGCACACAGACGACATCAACGCCTCCCCCGAGCCGACGTGGCAGGAGGTCGTCCGCTACTACTACGATGGCCTGAACCGCAGAGTGAAAAACGCGGCCAAATCCGGCCCAAATCGAGGCCGAATCGCGAGTGAATTGCGTGCAACTCGTCGCAGGAGGGAGAACACACAAGGTTTGCCCCTACAGCCGCGATGGCTCCCGTGCGGCTTCAGCCATTGCGAGCACGTTTTCCGGGGGGACGTTTGGCAGCAGGGCTTCGTGGCTGGGGCTGACGACCAGGCACGGGCCGAGCAGGTCCTTCACGCGGCGGACGTCGGCCTTGATATCGGCGGGGGTGCCGTGGACGAGCAGGTGCTGGGTGTCGATCCCGCCAAGGAATGCGATCTTTCCCTTGAAGTCGCGGGCGAGCGACGCCGCGTCCATGTCCGCCGCACGCGCCTGCAGCGGATGGAGGGCATCCACCCCCGCGTCGACCAGCCGCCCGATCACCTTGTGAATCGCCCCGCACGAATGCAGCACCACCTGGTAGCCGTGGGCGTGGCCCTGGTCGGTGAACTTCCGGAACCACGGCATCACGAAGCGGTCGAACATCTCCGGGCTGATCATCAGGTCGAGCTGGGTACCGAAGTCGTTGCCGAAGAAGAAGCCGTCGACGAGGCTGACGGCTTGGCGGAAGAACCGCTCGTTGGCTTCGAGGTAGAACTCGCACACGTGCCGCGTGGCGGCCTCCACGACGTCAGGGTGCGTGTACATCTTGATGAAGTACTGCTCCATGCTGAAGAGGTCCATCACGGCGTGGTAGAAGCTGCACCACATGCCGCTGGCCCGGTAGAGGTCGCCCGCGCCGCGAAGTGCGGCCAGGCAATCGGTGAAATCGAGGTAGTCGGGGTTGGGCCAGTCGAAGGCGTCGACCTGCTGCACGGTTTCGCAGGCGGCGAGCGGGCCGGCTTCGCCGAAGGAGTGCTTGCTGATCTGCCACAGAGACTTGCCCTCGGGATGCTTGTAGGATCCCCACTCGGGGCAGATCCACGCGTAGTCGTCCTGGAGGAACGCGCGGAGTGCGTCGGGGGTTGGGTGGTTGAAGTGCTTGAGGTAGATCGGCCAGGTGTCGGCGTGCGGGCAGCCAAGCCAGAACCCGCACCGATCGGCGGCCTTGCCGGAGAAGATCGTTTTCAGGCGTTCGCGGCCATTCATGCGGCTATTCATATTGAAACTCCTGCAAGATCAAGAATGTTTTTTTTTGGGCTTGAGTACTTGATAGTTGCCGGGCGATCCGGTATCATTTCAAGCCGTTCACGTTATCAGGTATGCCGCAGTTTTTCAAGACAGTTTCGAGGCGAGCGATGAAACGAGGTGTCCGTGAGATCGTGCGGGCGGCGTGGCGGGGCGGCACGGTCGTGCCCGGATTCAACATTCCATACCTGCCGATGATGGAGCCGACGGTTTCGGCGCTGCGGGACGCGCGGTGCTTCGGCCTGATCATGGTGGCGCGGCTGGAATGGGAGAAGTTCGAGGCCGGCAGCCCGCGCGCCATCTTCGACGAATACCAGCGTGTGAAGGACGAGC
>DATKYA010000394.1:0-3288 GCA_035528775.1 Planctomycetota bacterium
GGCCGCAAGTTCACAGACCGCATGCTGCGGTTCGCCGGCTTCTACCTCAACGAGGGCCTCCGCAAGGGCGACGAGCCGATCTGGGATCCGAACCTGCGGATCGTCCGCAGCGCCATCCACGGCAGCCGCGGGGCGCAGATGTCCATCACGCCGCAGTTCTGGGGCCACCTGTGGGACGAGATCGGCAAGCGCGACTCCATGTCGCAGTGGACCAACGTCCAGGGCGACGACGTCGAGAACCTCTACATGACCACGTTCGTGGCCAACGCCTTCATGGTGAGCGGGCAGGAGAAATACGAGGCGTGGGTGCGCGACTACGTTGACGCCTGGATCGCGCGGGCCGACGCGAACAGCGGCACGTTTCCGTCGAACGTGGGCCTGTCGGGCAAGCCCGGCGAGCACTGGGGCGGCAAATGGTGGAAACGCTGGCCGGGCGACTGGCGGCTGAGCGGCGGCATCCGCGTTGGCCTCGAAAACGCGATGATGCTCACCGGCGACGTCCCGAAATACATGGCGCCGCTCCGCCGCCAGCTCGCGGTACTGCTCGAGCATCCCACCGAGGAGAACGGCAAGATGTATCCGGCGAGCGAATACGGCGACAACGGTTGGTCCGGCAAGGGGCGGTTCGGGCGGCACGCCTTGCGGCTGTATCTGTCGGAATTCCGCGACGACGACCTGAAGCTCATCGAAGACGAGATCGCACGCTACGGCACGCCCGGGCAGTTCAATTACGGCACGGGCTATTTCTACCACGTGGACGACCTCGCGTGGCTGTATTTCGTGCTCGGGCGGAACCCCGAATTCCCGCAGCGCATGATCGCCAGCGACCTCGCCCGCCTCCGCGAACGGATGCAGAAGATGCGCAACGACAAGTCGGAAGACTGGAAGCGGCGCAACGACGAGCCGACGCACGGCATCCAGCCCTGTTCCACGCACTCGCTGATCAACCTGGCGTGCGGCGGGATCGGGCCGCTGTGGAAGGAAGGCACGCTCATCTTCGCGGAAGTGTGGCCCTACGATCCCGCCCGCAACCGCCCGGGCCTGCCGGAAGACGTGGGCGCGCTCGTCGATTCCATCACGAAGGACGAGGTGGCCGTGCAGCTCGTGAACCTCTGCCAGTCGGAGCCGCGCACGATCGTCATCCGCATGGGAGCCTACGGCGAGCACCAGTGCCTGCAGGTCGTTCACGGCGGCAAGCCGCTGGACGTGAACCGCAACTGGTTCGCCGTGAAGCTCGATCCCGGCTGCGGGGCGCGGCTGGCGCTGAAGGTGAAACGGTTTGCGAACCGGCCGCAGGCGGGAATGCCGTGGGAGTGAGAGATGAAGAGATGAAGGGATGATGGGATGATGGGATGAAGGGAAGGAAAGAGGAACATTGAACATTGAACATCGAACACTGAACACGGACCACTGAACATTGGAGCAGCCAGCGGCCTGCGGCGCCATGTCCACTTCGTCCACTGAGTCCACAGAGTCCATTGTGTCCACTTGGTCCACGAGGAGTGCCCCGTGATCTCGTCGATCGTGATGATCGCGCTGGCGATTGGCGCTTCCGCTGCTCCCCCACCGAGCGACGGCCCTCTCCGTGCCCTGCTCGGTGCCGACTACGCCGGTGCGAGGATCGTCGGGCTGGGCGGGCAGCGCGGGAAAAGCGTGATCGCCTTCGCGCTGGCGTCGCCGCAGCCGCGCACGCTGATTTCGTTCGATGACGACGAGCGCCGCATCACGGTCAACCGCCCCTACTGGTCGCCGGACGGCCGCCAGGTCATCGTCAGTTACGACGGCAAATGCTGGGTGCTGAAGGCCGACGGCTCCGCCAACCGCCGGATTCTCCAGGATGAGAACGTGGGCGAGGCAAGCTTCTGGAAGGATCCGAAGACCGGCGAGTTGTGCGTGGTCTACTGCAGGACCACCGGCAAGGACAAGCGGGGCAACGTAACCGCGGAGACGCGGCTCTACCGCCCGTCCGCCGGGGCGAATACCGCGAAGCTGGCCGACGGCATGTTCAACGCCGGCCTGTCGCGCGACGGCACCCACCTCGGCAATGCCGGCGGCGGCGTCCAGATGCGCGATCTCGTCACCGGGACCACCAGCCAGCTCAACGTCCGGACGTCCGCCTGCAACGCCTCGATGAGCCCGGACGACACCTACCGGATCATGCACCTGTACGCGCCGCACCGGTTCTTCGGCATCCGCGACGAATGGGATCACGAGCTGTGGCGGATGGAGGGGCTGAACGGTGGGGACTGGGGCCTGCCGCGGTGGTCCAACCATCCAGACTTCTGCACGGTGTTTGGCCGGGGCCTCTACGTGGTGAAGATCAGTACGAAGGAGGCGGTGCCGGCCCCGCGCAACACCTTGCACGGCTACGCGCACTTGTGGCTGCCGTCGGCCGCGGCCGCCCGCCCTCCGAAGCCCGGCCCGATCGATCACCTCAAGCTCGACCACCTCGCCGCCTACAGGAAGAAGCTGGCCGACTCCGAAGACTACTCCCGCATCATCGACGAGCTGTCGCGCAGCAGCGACCCCGAGGCGAAGCTGATTGTGGCCGAGCTGGAGGACCAGGCGCAGCAGAAGATGGCGCGGGCACTGGCAGAGGAAGACCCGCTGAAGTTTCTGCCCGACATCCGCGAGCTTGGGGCGCGATTCAGGTCGCGCCCGATCGGCATCGAGGCGGCCGCAATGATGCAGTCCGCGGAATTCAAGCGCGAGGAGGAATGCTCAGTCAAGCTGTACGGCCTGCAGCGGCACAAGTGGTCGCTGCGGCCGGTTCCGGGGGCGCAGTCCGTCTTCGGCGATCCGGTCTTCCTCGAGCGATACCGCGGCACGCTCGCCCAGATGGTCGAGCCGATCGCGCCCGCACGCAACCGCTACCAGGGCACGAAATCGCTGATGCTGATGGAGCGGATCGCGAAGGAATACGGCCTGCCCGAGCGCACAGCCGAGCCGGGCAACACCACCATCTCGTTCATAGGCGCAATCTCGAAGGTCTCGCACGTGCCCACGCTGGCCGAGATCGCCCCTTACGACGACGCCCTCACCTACGTGCGCTACCGCATCCAGGAGATGGTGACGGGCGACTACGCCGGCAAGGAGATCATCGTGGCGCACTACGTGATCAAGGACAAGAAGGAAACCGACGCCGCCAAGTGGCAGCCCGGCCACAAGCAGCTCCTCACGGTCGACCGGCTCGACGCCCATCCGAAGCTTGAGGAACTGCCGGCTGCCGACGAAGCGAACGACCTGGGGCTGGTGCCGTATTCGGCGGTGAAGGTGGTGAATTGGTGA
>DATKYA010000395.1:0-4940 GCA_035528775.1 Planctomycetota bacterium
CATTCGCACGCCGGCTGTCTGCTCGAACCATTCCTTGCCGAACGCCTGCGCTCCGGGGGTGACGCCGGCGCCATGCTGAACGAAGTCGACCTGCCACTCCGCCGCCACTGTCCGCGAGCGCTCGTTGTCGATCCACCAGTAGTTGGGGATCAGCTCGTTCGACGGGCGGTACGCCGCGGGGTTGCCTTCGTACAGCCGGCCGATGCCGTGGAGAACCCAGTCGTAGGTGTGCTGCTTGCCGGCGTCGTCGGCCACGCGGAAGACATCCGCCATGTATTCCTTCGTGAGCAGGAGCGCCCGCGTCTGGTGGGTGCCGTCGAACGCGGAGCCGGATGCCGCGAAGAACTTGACTTCCGGCGTGAACTCGCTGCGCGTGGTGAACTTGCCCGCGTGGGGCGACCGGCCGTCCATCAGCATCGTGCTGTGCCCGATTCCCTCGCGCGTCCATTGCAGGTACGTCGGCTCGTACTGGATCACATTTACGTCGGGATACAGCAGGCGGCCCTTGCCGTGGAGCACGATGCTGTAGTAGTCTTCGTGGCCATGGCCGACGGCCGCCCCCAGCCGCATCACCGCCGCAAGCCCACCGGAGGTCCAGTATGCGGGCGACTCGTCCGCCCGCAGCACGGCAAACCCCTGGCTGGGGTAGATGCCGCACGGGGCCGGCGGGGGCGTGGGATTCGCCGGCAGCGCCGCCACGCCGTGCGTGAGCGAAATGTAGCTCCACGGCGTCCGGCCGTAGACGGTGCGGGCGTCGCGGTTCGGATTCAAGCTCAGCAGCCACCCGTAGCCGGGATCCTTGTAGTGGGCGTAGGCCGCCTCAAGCTCGCCGCACAGCGTCACGTCCGACTCCCTGCCGCTCACGGGGTTTACCAGGAACGTATCACCCAGCTCGCCGGTCTGGCCGTAGCAGGTGGAGCCGTCGCCGAAGGTGGCCATGCGAACCGAGCCGCCGTTGATGCCGGTGCGCTCCAGCGGGAATGCCATCAGGATGTAGCCGTCGACGATATTCTTGATGGACGCGCCGGATTTGGGCGAAACGTACGCGTACAAGTCGGTGCCGTCGTAGCGGCGGGCCGCCTCGGCAAGCGCGATCATACCATGGACGTCATAATGCAGCGCGTAGATCGGCGCTTCGCCCCAGAAGTGGCCATCCTTGATCATCGAATCGAGCACGGGGTAAAATCCGCCCTTGGCCGGGCCGAATGCGCCGGGATCGCTGAGCGCCCACTCGATCAGCTCGCGATCGCCGATGGCGTAGCCGCACAGCCCGATGTTGTGGTGCTTGCCGAAGACGAGGTTCGGCGTGGTCGTCCAGCGCTTGTCGCCTTCGATGATGTTTCGGCCGAGGGCGCGGATGAAATCCTCCACGGTCGTGCGTTCGTCGTCCGAGAGCAATTCCCACGCGAGGTCATAGGTCCACGCGAACCGGCCCCACTCGCCCCAGTTGAACTCCTCGGGCCGCGCATCGAGGTTGGCCTGCTTCAAACGACTATGCCAGTAGCGGGCATCGCTGACGACCTTCTGGTGGACGCGATCGCCGTAGGCCTTCTCACCGGTGATCGCATAGACGAGCGCCGTCTCGAGCTGGTTGCCTTCGTCCGCCATCTTGCGGATCTTCTCGAACAGCCGCATGGCCCAGTCGTTTTCCGCGATCTTGATCTTGAGCTGGTCGAGCTCCTCGCGGTTCAGCAGCAGGTTGGGGTGCTTCATCGGCGGCTCCCCGCCAAGGGCAAACCCGGCTGCGGCAGATAGCATGATGATGGGAAGAAGGACGTCCGTGAGGCTCATCTGGTACATTGCAGTGCTCCTTTCGTGTGCGGGCAACCCGGTCGCACGTGGCGGCCACCAGCACTCAGTACACCTCAACGCAATAAGGGGAACAAACTTCTGTTGCGGGCGTAGGGGCGCCCAACCGCCGACATGTCGCGGACCCTGAAGCCTGCGGCCTGCGGCCTGCAGCCTGAAGCCCATTACTCAGAATTGCTTGTCTTCATTCTTCATTCTTCATTCCTCATTCCGATCACCGTCCCCGAGGCCGCATCGAGCTGAACATCCAGTTCGACGCCAGTCTTCGCCGCACGCAACGGGACGGCCTTGCCCGACAGCATGTCGGCCGCCCGCCATTTCGGTGTGACGCGCTTGTCGTTCACGCGAATGGTGCAGTTCCGGTCTGCCGGACGCATCTGCAAATTGAGGACGACAACGTAGATGCGTGCGACCCCTTGGTCGCCGTCCTGCGCCTCGAACGCGTATCCCGCCAGCCCCGCCGGAAAGCTGGCCGCCGGCTTCACTAATTCGTGCAACGCGCGCACCGCCATCTGCTGCACGGCGGGGTCCCGCTGCTCCGGCCGCGGAGTGGCGCTGTAGAATACCACGCGCCGGCCGTCCGCCGAGTCGACGCCCAGTACGACCCGCCCCGCCCGCTCGACCAGCGCCTTCACGCTGCCTGCAGCATTCGCGTAGGCTGGCAGCGGCGTTGCCGCGGGCAACTGTTCCGCACCCACCGCCTCCGGCCACGCCGCACATTCGGCCGACACGGTCTGCCTCGAATCCTCCCCGTCGCCGTCAACCGGCGAGTAGCGAAGACCCAGGAGCTTGCGGAGACCGGAATCAGGGCCCTGCCCCGCGGCCGCCGGCGCGTTCCCGATGATCAGCACCGGCACGCCCGACGTGATCTTGCGCTCGATGGCGGCGAGGGCCGCGTCGTCTACCTCCGGCGCCGCGATCCACACGAGCGCGGGGATGTCCTCCGGCTTCAACTTGTCCAGCCCGGCGATGCTCACTCCGCCGCCGAACGTCAGCCCGGCGTTGCGGAACTGCCCCAGCAGGCTGTAGAAGCCGAACCAGTCGAGATCGCACTCGCCGACGACCAGCAGCGGGTTCAGCGGCCTGGCCGGTGCAATCGTCATCGCGAGGGCCGCCAGCCGGTCCTTGATCCACCAGTGATACGGCAGCCTGCCGCCGCCGATGCGTGTCTTGCCGTCTTCGACAAGCTCGCATTCGCCGTCCAGCCGCTCGGTGTGGGTGACGTTGAAGACGCGCTGGAACCTGCCATTCGAGTCGGCGATCGTCTGCCAGCGCGAATCGAGCAGCCGGCGGCGCCACTGGGCCGCGCTCAGCGGCACGAAGTGCCGCCCTGTGTCGTTCACCCGGTGGTACCGCATCGGCGTTTCCCAGTGCGTCTGGAGGAGGTTGTTCACCCCGATGGCGCGGAAGGCCACGCTCTCCAGGGCGTATTGCCAATCGCCGGCAAACGGGTGGTTGTCGGCGTCCAGGATGCCGGTAGTCTCGTAGCTGGCCCACAGCGGGCCGATGCCCGATCCGCCGCGCGTGCCCGGCAGCCGGTGGGCGTAGCAGCCCTGGCCCATCTGCGTGGTGCCGGGGGCCGTGGCCGCGAGCTGCTCGCCCGTGAACCGAGCACAGTCCGCCAGACCCTGTGCGATGAAGAAATCGAAAACATGCTGATAGCTGTCCGCGATGATCCTGCGCATCTCGGCCATCGTGCCGGCCTGGATGGGGCGGCCGTCCAGCAGCGTGCCTGCTATTCGCTTGCCTTTGTTCGCGGCGAGCCACTCGTTGAACATCTGCAGCGTGGCGTAGTGATTCTCCGGATAGCCGGCGTCGTACTGCCACCAGTCGGACAGCGCGAAGATGCAGGGGCGGCGCCCGTTGCGCCGCAGCGGCTCGCGCATGGCGTAGGGCGCCCACCACTCCCGGAAGCTCTGGCCGTTGGGGAACCACCCGTAGCTGTCGACCACCTCCCCGCGATACTGGTCGTAAAAGGCGCCCCACAGCAGCCCGCCCTGGTCTTCGCGGTGCACGCCCTGCGCGATGAGCCAGTTGCCGTCGGACGACTCCCGGCAGCGCAGCCACCAGGGGCCGCCCCCACCCCCCGTCCCCCTCCCCAAGTTTGTGGAGGGGGTGCGGGGATCGGTCCCGGGATGGCGGGCGTCGGTCCCGGCCAGGTGCTCCATCGGCCAGGCGTGGGGCGTCATCTGCCACATGTAGCCGCCGGCCGAATGGCCCTGGGCGGTCACCGTGGCGAGGTCGGCGATCTCGCCCCGCGGCCGGGCGACGACGAAGCTCATCGTTGAACGGCTCGTCACGGGCTGATCGTCAATCCTCAACTCGACCGTGACGCTCCACGGCTGCTCCGTCTGCGTCTGCTCCGGCTCGATGCGGATCGGCACCATCGCTTGCAGGTACGGCAAAATCATGTATGTAACGGTCTTCTTCACCGGCTTGCCCGAGAACGCCGGCACCGCCTCGATCGAAAGATTGGCCTTGCACATTTCTCCGCTGTTGTTCTCCATCAGTGCTCGGATCGTCACCGGCTCGCCGGGCAGATAGACGAAGCTGTCGGGAAGCTGGTCGAGCGATTCGTGCAACACGCGGCGCGCGAGCGAGCCGGTCTGCTCGTTGAGGCGCGCGAGTTTTTCATCGGGACGCAGAACCACCGACGCGAGCGGATTCGGCTCGACGTGGCGGTCGACGCACGACAGCACCTGCCGGCGGTCGGCCGAAAGCAGCGCAGCCCGGAGCCGCACGAAACGGCCCATGCCCGCGCCCTCGGGTATCCGTGCATTCGACAGATCGGGCAATGGGATGGAAACGCGGCCGCCCTTGCCCGCGGGCGCGTCAATCTTCGCGCTGCCGGAGCCGATGATCTCGCCTTCCCAATCGAGAATCCGCCACGCCACGGCGCCGCTGAAATCGTCACGCGATTCGGATTCGACACGCACGGACGCCACGGACGCCGATGCCGTCATTCCAGTGATCGCGGGCCGTTTCTCGGCCCACGCGATCAGTGCCGGCAGGAGCTGATCGATGCGGTCGCCGCCGAGGCCCTCCTGCTGCTGGCGCATGGCATAGTCGTATTCGACGGTTGTGGTGGAACCGCCCTGCATGGCCTGCGATGCGATGTCCGGCCCCGGCAG
>DATKYA010000396.1:0-6144 GCA_035528775.1 Planctomycetota bacterium
GCGTGATGCTGCGCGTGGCGGAGGCGGGGAGGTAGACGCCTTCGCGCTTCTCCTTGACTAACGCCAGCGAAAAGCATAGAATTGTGGCAATGATTGTACTTGTCTTATCTTGCCCTCATCCCCAATCGGGTACTCAATGGAGAAGAACATGGAAGGCAAGAGGTTGATCCGCTCGATTCGGCTGCAGAACATCCTGTCGTTCGGGCCTGATGGCGTGGACATCGAGCTGCAGCCGTTGAACGTGCTGATAGGGCCCAACGGCTCAGGGAAGTCGAATGTCATCGAATGCCTGAACGTTCTTCACATGGCACCGGAATCCAGCATAGCGGAACCGATCCGAGAGAGCGGCGGGATCGACGAGTGGATATGGAGAGGCGAGCCGCACGCGAGCAAAGGAGAGGTGGAGGCGGTGCTGGAGCACAATGACCATGGCGCGTTGCGCTACCGGATCGCGCTACGCTCGGAGCGGCAGCAGACCGGGATCGCGCAGGAGATCGTGGAGGACGCGAATCCGCCGGATGGCCGGGCGCCCGAGTGCTACTGCCGTCGAAACGGAAATGAAGCCGATGTGTTGACGCAGATCAGAACGACTGAGCCGTCTGCTACCAGGCGTGAGAGAAAGATAGAATGGTGCCAGGCGGAGCAATCTATCCTGAACCATTGCCGATCGTGGGATTACTATCCTGAGATTACTCTTGTGGGAGATCGATTCAGGCGGATGGCGTTCTATCGAAAGTGGAACCTCGGTCCGGGCTCACCGGTGCGAATGCCTCAGCGCGCTGATCTGCCCAACGATTTCTTGCTGGAGGACGCTCGAAACCTTGGCCTCGTCATCAATGAGCTGATCGGCATGGGAATGGGCGAGATGCTCGCCAAGAGGATGAAGGACGTCCATCTCGATATCGAGCGTATTCATACCAGGACAGCGGGAGGGACTGTTATGGTGTGCATAGACGAAGGGCTGCGAGGCCTGACGCCTGCCATGAGGCTGTCCGACGGGACGCTCCGCTACCTCTGCCTCCTCGCGATCCTGTGCCATCCGCAGCCGCCTCCGCTGATCTGCATCGAGGAGCCGGAACTGGGATTTCATCCGGATGTCCATCGCCATCTGGGCGAGTTGCTCATCGCAGCTTCACAGCGGACGCAACTGCTGGTGACCACCCACTCGGATGTCCTGATTTCGGCATTGACCGACGTTCCTGAGAGCGTGCTGGTGTGCACAAGGTTCCCCGATCGTAGCAGCATGCAACGCCTCAAGAAAGAGGACTTGGCGTTCTGGCTGGAAAAATATACGCTGGGCGAGGTATGGATGATGGGCGCGATCGGGGGAAACCCATGAGGAAGGGAATCCACGTTTATGTGGAAGGCGGCGGCGAAGGCATGGCGAGAGCGGCTTTGCGCGAAGGGTTCTGCGTATTCCTCGGCGAGTTGCGCGATCGCGCACGCCGCAAGCGCATGGAATGGAGCGTGATTCCGGCAGGCTCGCGCAATGATGCTTACCAGGCATTCCGTGCCGCCTGCCAGCAGCGGCCGCAGATCATCAATGTCCTCCTGGTTGACGCCGAGGGCGTGGTCGTCGGCTCCCCGAAGGATCACGTCTGCAATTCCAACCGCTGGGAGCGGTCGGTTTTCACTGACGACAACTGCCATCTGATGGTCCAGTTGATGGAGTCCTGGTTCCTCGCGGACCTTCCGGCCCTGAGCAGCTTCTATGGCCCTGATTTTCGGGAGGGCCAAATCCCCAGGACCAACGACGTGGAAGCGATCGGCAAGGACCGGGTGCTGACGGCACTGGGGGAGGCAACGAGGTCCACGCAACAAGGCCAGTACAGCAAGACACGCCACGCGCCTCGGCTGCTCAAATGTATCAGACATTCGCAAGTGCTCCCGAGAGCTCGCCACTGCGAACGGCTATTCGTAACGCTCCGCAATCTGATAGAAGAGGCCTGACCTGAGAGAACAGGCCCGACAGGATCGCTACCACATCACAAGCGAAAGGTTCTGCCGCTATGCCACCAGTCTTCCACACCGACCTCTTCACCCGCATACATTCCGAGCTTCGCAAGGTTCCGATGATCGACTGCCACGAGCACTTGCAGCGGGAGCGCGAGCTGCCGCAGGGCGAGAACGTCCACATCGGGCGGTTCTTCGCGCACTACGCGAGCTGCGACCTGGTGAGCGCTGGCCTGCCGCCGGCCGACCTCGCTCGCGTGCAGTCTGATCCGAAGCTCAGCCCGAAAGACCGCTGGAAGCTGATCGCCCCGTATTGGCGCAAGGCGTGGAACTCCGTCTACCTCGAAACGCTCCGCATCGCATTCCGCGACCTGTACGGGGTCGACGATCTCGCCGAAAACACCGTCGACGCTCTCACCGATTCGATGCGCAAGCAGATCAAGCCGGGGTTCACTCGGACGGTGTTCGACAAGGCCGGCATCGATTACGCGATGACCAACCCCTTCGCGCCAATGTGCATCTTCAACCCCGACTTCGGCTTCGACTGCTTCATGGTCGACATGACCGACGGGTTCACCGTCTTCCCCATCGTTGATCTCGCGAAGCAATCAGGGATCGACATCCTGTGCCTGGACGACTACCTGCGGGTGATCGACTTCTACTTCGAGCGCGACGCGAAGTGCGCCTGCGCCTTCAAGGTGGGCCGGGCGTACGACCGCACGCTGTTCTTCCACGACGTGCCGAAGAATGCCGTGGAGGGAACGTTCAACCGCCTGCTCGCGTTCAACGACCGGCCCGACCGCCGCGACATCCAGGCCCTCGAGGATTTCATCATCCACTACCTGTGCCGCAAGTGCGGCGAGCACGGCCTCCGCATGAAATTCCACACCGGCATCCAGGAAGGCAACGGCAACATCATCACGAATTCCCGAGCCGCCCTGATGGCCAGCCTCTTCCTGAAATACCCGAAGACGAAGTTCGACATCTACCACATCTCGTATCCGTACGAGGAGGAGGTGGCGGTGATGGTGAAGGCGTTTGCGAACGTGACGGTGGACTTCTGCTGGCTGTGGGCGGCGGTGCCGGCCGCGGCGAGGCGGGCACTGTCGGACATGCTCGACGTGCTGCCGGCGAATAAGATTCACGGGTTCGGCGGCGATTACATTTTCGTGGAGGGCACCTACGGGCACGCGGTGATCGCCCGCCGCGAGATCGCGCGCGTCCTGTGCGAGAAGATCGAGGAAGGCCGGTTCACCGAAGACTACGCGCTCGACGTGGGCAGGATGCTCCTGCGCGACAACGCGATCGAGAATTTCGACCTGCAGGCCCGCCGGGAAGCGTACCGCCCGCGCGCCGGTGAAACACAATCATGACTGCACGGGAGACGCTGATGAATGAACGATGGTCGACGACGCTGATCCGGGGCTCCCTGGCAATGATAGCGATAGGGGCCGTGGTGTTCGTGCTGTTCCTGTGCCTGGGATTCAGCCCGGCGCAGATGGGGAGGATGTTTGCACACCCGGTCACGGGCGGGCGGCTTCCCGTGGTGGCCGAGGATGTGAAAACGGCCGGCACGGGACCGGAGGCAAAGCCGCAGCCCGCGGCGGAACCCGCCGGCAAGGACTTCGGCGTGCTCAACTATGCGGTCGTGGCGGCCTACCTGGCACTGATGCTCGCGATCGGCATTCTGATGTCGCGCAAGATCAAGGGCACGAGGGGGTTCTTCATAGCCGACGGCCGGCTCAACCACGTGCTGGTGGGCGTATCGCTGCTCGGCACGTACCTGTCGGCGCTCACGGTCACCGGCCTGCCGGCCGCGTCGTACGGCGTGCACAACTGGAAGTTCATGATCCAGCTTCCGTTTCTCATTCTGACAGCGGTGATCATCACGCGGTTCGTGCTGCCGCGGTATCGCGAGGCGAGAGTCATCAGCGTCTACGAGTACCTGGAGCAGCGGATCCACGTGTCGGCGCGGCTGATCGCGTCGCTGGGGTTCGTGCTGTTCGCGGTGGCGAGAATGGGATTGCTGCTGTACCTGCCGGCGCTGGCATTCAGCACTGCCACCGGTGCGTCACTGCCGCTGTGCATCGTGGCGGTGGGCGTGATCGTGACCGCCTACACCGTGCTCGGCGGGATCAGGGCGGTGATCGTGACCGACGTCATCCAGGTCGGGGTCTTCATCGTCGGGGCGTTCTTCACGCTCGGATACATCTTCAGGGATCTCGGCGTGGAGCAGTTCATCAAGATCAGCCAGGCCGGGGGGAAGTTTCACCTGATCGATCCGTCCCTGAACCTCACGAAGATCGTGACGTTGTGGCTGATCCTGGAGACGATCTTCCAGACGGTGCGGATTTACGGCACGCAGCAGGACATGACGCAGCGCTACATGACGACGGAATCGACCGCGAAAGCCAACCGCAGCGTGTGGATTTCGATCGTGGGCTACATTCCGCTCGGGTTCATCTTCTACTTCATCGGCACGGCCCTGTTTGCCTACTTCAAGACGCACACGCAGTACGTGCTTCCCGAGAAGCCCGACCAGATCTACCCGTTCTTCATCGTGACGTGCATGCCGCCGGGAGTGGCCGGGTTCATGATCGCGGCGATCTTCGCCGCCTCGATGTCGAGCATCGACTCGCTGATGAACTCGAGCTCGACGGTGTGCGTGGAGGACTTCCTGAAGCGGTTCAGCCGGAAGCCGATTCCCGATTCGGTGTGCCTGCAGAAGGCCAAGGCGCTCACCGTGCTGTGGGGAGTGCTGGCGATCTGCGCGGGGCTGATGTGCATCCGGATTCAGTACGCCCAGATCGTGTGGGGCAAGCTGATGGCGGTCGGCACCAACGGCGTGCTCGGCCTGATGGCGCTCGCGTTCCTGCCGTTCCGCGTGAACAAGTGGGCCGCGATCGCCGGGTTCGCGTTCTCCTGGCTGTGCCTGTTCGTGGCGATGTACTCCGGCATCAACTACCTGCTGTGGCCGGTGATCTGCAATCCGGCGTGCTTCCTGTTTGCTCTCGCGGTGAACCCGTTGTTTTCACCCGGCGAGGAGCCGGCGAGAACGTGAAAGCGAAATTGCGGAACCATTGGGCGTGGAACCATCGTTCACTTCCCGGTGCTGACAACGGCGGAGCTTGCCCAGTCGATCCGAAGCACGGAGATGCGGTGGTTGTGGAGGTCGGCGTAGAAGAGGTAGTCGGGCTTGCCGGGAGCACCGGTCGTGGCGGCGATGCCGCCGGGGGTGCAGCCGGAGAACTCGCCGTCCGCCGTGCCCAGCGCTCCCTTGCGTGCGATCTCGCGGTTCTTCGCGTCCTTGATGATGATCCCGCGCACTCCTTCCTCTTCCCATGGCAGATAGGTGATGCCACCGGCGGACGACTTGGTGTTGGGGCGATCCACGTTGCGGATAAGGAGGTTGCCGGCGGGGCCGTAGAGCGCTCCGCGGCCGGCGGTGCCCGCCCAGATGTTCCCGCTGTCATCCAGCTCGATCGCGGTGGCCTTGCGGAGCTCCTCCTTCTGCAGCAGGTATGAATTGCCAAAATCGAATTTCGGCTGGCCCAGCAGGTCGAGCATCACGATCACCTTCCCGGTCGAGATTTCGTCGAGAACGTAGACCGCACCGGGACCGAGGGCGACGTCGACGGGATGGTAGATTCTGACGGGCATGCGGGCGTCGGGCGCGGCCCAGGCCACCTTGGATGCGGCCGAGAGGCGGATCACCTGCTGTGCCCTGAGGTCGGCCACGCAGAGGTTGCCCTGGTCGTCGGCGTCGATTCCGGCGGGGCTGGTGATTGGCCCGGCCGGCGCTTCCGGCCCGAGTGTGCCCAGCGTCTTGCCCGAGGCTGGATCGATGATGAGCACGCGGCCGGGATCCTGCCCGCAGGCCAGCAGCCTGCCGGATGCGTCGATTGCCAGCCCGGAGATCGCCGAGCAGGATGTGTCGACGCTGCCCCCCGGCCACAGCGGATTGCCGTTGGAGTCGAGCTTGATGATCTTGCCGGAGCCGTCGCGAGCGAGGAAGATGGCGCCGTCGGCTGCCACGGCGAAGGCCGTCATGTCGGTGCACCGCGCGTTCACGGTCTGCACGTGCTTGCCTGCCGCATTGAACTTCTGCAGCCGCCCGGTCGAATCGCAGGCATAGATGAACCCCTGCGGGCTGAGGGCGATCATGTCTGGCGAGGTAAACTCGCCGTTGCC
>DATKYA010000397.1:0-2345 GCA_035528775.1 Planctomycetota bacterium
ATGGCCGTCGGGTAGGCCGTGAACGCGGGCGGCCGGCTGCGGGTTTGCAGTATCTGTTTTTTCACAATCGATCATGGTGAACTCGAACACCGGGATGGCAAGCGGTTCGCTCGTTGCAGCCGCCGCTTTCCCGAGGGCTAATCACGCCTGAGCTCATCGGCGACGACGTCCTGGAAAACAAGAAGAGCCTGAACATCGCCCTGCTGGGCGCCCTCAGCAAGCACATGCAGATTCCCGAAGCCGACTGGCACGAGGCCGTGAAAGCCAGCCTGCCCGAGAAGCTGCATGAGGTGAATATCAGGGCGTTCGCTGCCGGAAAGGCGGCCGTGAAGTGATAGAAAAGCTGAGAAGAAGAGGATTCCTGCCATGACCGAACACCACCACGACCAGGCGCCGGCGTTCCATCCGGCGAGTGCGCCCGACTACCTGCCGCTGCCGCAACTGCGCGACCTCCAGCACCAGCGCCTCAAGGCGATCGTGACGCGGGCCTACGACCGCGTGGACCTCTTCCGCAAGCGAATGGACGAGCGGGGCGTGAAGCCGGGGGATCTGAAGTCGCTCGACGACGTGTCCCGGCTGCCGTTCACCGTGAAGACAGACCTTCGCGACACGTATCCGTTCGGGCTGTTCGCCAGCCCGATGCGCGAAGTCGTGCGGCTGCACGCGTCCAGCGGCACCACCGGCAAGCCGATCGTGGTGGCCTACACGCAGAACGACATCAACGTGTGGAGCAGCGTGATGATGCGCAGCTTCGCCGCCTGCGGGCTGCACGCGGGGGACATCATCCAGAACGCCTACGGATACGGGCTGTTCACCGGCGGCTTGGGCGCTCATTACGGCGCCGAAGCGCTCGGGGCGACCGTTATCCCCATCTCCGGCGGCAATACCGACCGCCAGATCATGGTCATGAAGGATTTCGGCGTCACCGCCATCTGCTGCACGCCCAGCTATTTCATCCATCTCATCGAGCGGGCAGCAGAGATGGGCGTGGAGATGAAGAAGCTTCCGCTTCGGGCGGGCGTGTTTGGCGCGGAACCGTGGACCGAAGGCATGCGCAAGCACATCGAGGCCAACAGCAGCGTGAAGGCGTTCGACATCTACGGCCTCTCCGAGATCATCGGGCCGGGCGTGGGCATCGAGTGCCGGCACCAGGCGGGCCTGCACATCTTCGAAGACCACTTCCTGGTGGAGATCGTGGACCCCGAGACCGACAAGCCGATGCCCGACGGCTCCGAGGGCGAGCTGGTGCTCACCACGCTCAGCAAGAACGCGATGCCGATCATCCGGTACCGCACGCACGACATCACGGCGATCGTGCCGGAGCCGTGCACGTGCGGCCGCACGATCCGCCGCATCCGCCGGATCGGCCGGCGCAGCGACGATATGTTCATCATCCGCGGCGTGAACGTCTTCCCCTCGCAGATCGAGACTGCCCTGCTCGCGGTCGAAGGCACCGCGCCGCATTACCTCATCGAGGTCGATCGGCCCGGCACGCTCGACACGGTGTCGGTGAAGGTGGAAATCCGCCCGCAGGATTTCTCCGACAAGATGGCGGCGAGGCAGCAACTGCACGACCGGATCGACCGCGAGATCCAGTCGATCACCGGCATCCGGATGAACGTTGAGCTTGTCGAGCCGCAGACGCTCGAGAGGTCGGCGGGCAAGGCGAAGCGGGTGATTGATCATCGTGTGAAGAAGGGCTGAAAGCCCGTACGTGTTTAGCGTGTCTTCCCACCACCGGGTTCATCCCGGTGGAAGGAATGATCCGCAGCCAGCTGCAAGTGCCGTTTTTTCCAGGCTCTGCGCCACCACCGGGTTCACCCCCGGTGGGGCGAATGATCCGCCGGGAGCGGAACGGGCCCCCACCCCTGCCCCTCCCCGTGGGAGGGGGAAACATGGAGATGGCATCCCTTTCTGGCTTCGGATCATGGCGGCTGCGGCAGCCGCACTCCACCGGCGCAAGGCCGGCGGTGGCAAAGCCGCAATCGAAGGTTAAGCACATACGTGCCACCGGTACGTCTCTACACGGGACTGTCATTCCACTTCGTCAGGCGGCCGGTTTTGAGATAGTTTCTTGTTCTCTGTTTCCTGGAAGTACGTGTTCAGCGTGCCGGAAAAGGGCGGGCCACTGTTGCCCGCCCTGCGTGCGACCGCTGCGGTCGCCCGTCACCGACGCACGCTAATCAAGTATCCACTGGAACAGGGAACAGGGAACAGGGAGAGAGGGGCGTGCATGGCCGTCGGGTAGGCCGTGAACGCGGGCGGCCGGCTGCGGGTTTGCAGTATCTGTTTTTTCACAATCGATCATGGTGAACTCGAACACCGGGATGGCAAGCGGTTCGCTC
>DATKYA010000398.1:0-2879 GCA_035528775.1 Planctomycetota bacterium
GGGCAAGGCGACAGTATCTCGATGAATGAAAACCCCTTGCCGTCGAGCTGCGTCTGGAATGCCTTGCGGATGGCCTTCTTGGCCTTGCGGATGTTCGCGGGCGAGCTGACGGTGACGCGCTCCACGTACGCCGGCGCCTGCAGCGTGGCGATCAGCTCGCACATGCGGATCGGATAGCCTTCATTCTTCGGGTCGCGGCCGCGCGGCGTCGTCGCCGTCCGCTGCCCCACCAGGCTCGTCGGCGCCATTTGGCCCTGTGTCATCCCGTAGACTGCGTTGTTGACGAAGAACACGCAGATGTTCTCGCCGCGGTTCGCCGCGTGGATGATCTCCGCCGTGCCGATCGCCGCAAGGTCGCCGTCGCCCTGGTAGGAGAACACGAACCGGTCCGGCAGCGCCCGCTTGATCCCGGTTGCCACGGCCGGAGTGCGCCCGTGCGGGGCCTCGCACACGTCGAAATCGAAATAGTCGTATGCCAGCACCGCGCAGCCTACCGGCGCCACCGCCACCGTCTTCTCGCGCACGCCAAACTCGTCCACCACCTCGCAGATGATCCGGTGCACGATCCCGTGGCCGCAGCCCGCACAATAATGCGTTCGCACGCGCCGCTGCGAATCCGGCTTGTGGTAAACGACTTCCACGCTTGTCGTCGGGTTCATTGCATCAGTCTCCCGTTCGCTGGCCTGCGATCATCTCGCGGATGATGCCGACCGCCGCGTCCCACTCGGGCACGTTTCCGCCCATTCGCCCGTAGAACCGCACTTCGGCGGGGCGGTCGAGCGCCAGCCGCACGTCGTCGATCATCTGGCCGGCACTCATCTCGACCACGAGGAACTTCGCTCCCCTCGCCGCCGCTGCCCTGAATGGCTGCTTCGGGAACGGCCACAGCGTGATGGGGCGGATCAAGCCCACCTTCATGCCCCGCTTGCGGGCCTCCCGCAGCGCCTCCTTGCACACGCGGGCGCACGTGCCGTACGCCACCATCACCACGTCTGCGTCGTCCGTTGCCGTCTCCTCGAACCGCACCTCGCTCGCCTCCACCTGCCGGTAGGTTTCCTGCAGGCGGAGGTTCAACTCTTCGAGCAAGTCCTCGTTGAGGAACAGCGATCTGAGCTTGCGCGCCGGCCGGCCCGCACAGCCGTCGAGCGCCCACGGCTTGGCTGCCGCCGGCTTCGCCGGGAAGTCCGGGATCTCCACCGGCTCCATCATCTGGCCCAGGCGGCCGTCCGCCAGCACCATCACGACCATCCGGTACTTGTCGGCCAGGTCGAACGCGTCGGAGACGATGGTGAGCATCTCCTGCACGCTGTAGGGTGCGAGGACGATGCAGCGGTAGTCGCCGTGCCCGCCGCCGCGCGTCGCCTGCCAGTAGTCGGCCTGCCCGGGAGCTATGTTGCCGAGGCCCGGCCCGCCACGCTGCACGTTCACGATCACCGCCGGCAGTTCCATCGCCGCCAGGTACGAGATCCCCTCCTGCTTCAGGCTGATTCCCGGGCTGGAGGACGACGTCATCGCGCGGATGCCCGCGGCCGAGCTGCCGAGCACCATGTTCACCGCGGCCAGCTCGCTCTCGGCCTGCAGAAACACCCGGCCCTTCGCCGGCATGTGCTGGGCCATGTAGCCGGTCAGCTCGTTCTGCGGCGTGATCGGGTAGCCATAGTAGGCCAGGCATCCCGCCTGGATGGCTCCTTCGCCCGCCGCTTCGTTCCCGGCCATGAATACTTTCTGTGCCACCGTAGCACCTCCTGTGGCATTGGCTCGCGGCAATTACTTGCGATTCTTCGCCCGGGCTTCGGCCAGCTCGGGGATCTGCTTCTTCTTCGGAGCGTACAGCTCGATCGCGGCGTCGGGGCACACCGTCGTGCAGTTGCCGCACCCGCTGCAGTCCTTTGATGTGTCGAAAACCGCGGAATTGTATCCCTGGCTGTTGATGTGGCGGCCGATCGAGAGCGCCTCGCGCGGGCAGAACTCCACGCACAGCCCGCAGCTCTTGCAGTACTCCTCAAGGATCTTAACGAATGCCATAGTTCGGATGTCCTCCCCAGCCGAGCTTGCTCCGCAGCGTCTTGTAGTAGCTGCGCGTGCCCGTCTGGATAAGCTGGAAGTCCTGCTCGGCGCGGCGAATCGTCACGCGGTCGCCCGTCTGCAGATCGCTGTAGACCTGGCCGTCCATCGTCAGCCCCACGGCCACCTCGGCCCGCTCCACCACGAGCGCGATCGTGTGCTCCGCGGGGATCACCAGCGGCCGGTTGCTGAGCGTGTGCGGGCAGATCGGGGTGATGGCGAACGCCCGCAGGCTCGGCTCCAGGATCGACCCGCCCGCCGCCAGCGAGTGGGCCGTCGACCCGACCGGCGTCGAAATGATTATGCCGTCTCCATTATAGTCAGTAACCTGCTCATCGTCAATGAGAAGACCGATGGAAATCATCCGCGAGCGTGCTCCGCGCGAGATTACCGCGTCGTTGAGTGCCAGCGATTCGCGCAGCATCTGGCCTTCCCGCGTGGCCTGGCACCGCAGCATCATCCGCGGCACCACCGTGAAGTCGCCCGCCGCAAGTGTATCGATCGCGCGGTGAAGCTGCTCAGGGTTGATCTCGGCCAGAAAGCCGAACTTCCCGATGTTCACGCCGATCACCGGCACCTGCCGGCAGCCCAGAATCCGCGCCACGCGCAGGATCGAGCCGTCCCCGCCGAATACGATCGCGAAGTCCGCCGGCCCGCACTCGTGATCCTCCGCAACCGCCAGGTCGTATTGCTCCACGTCAACGTGCCGCCTGATCAGCGGCAGCGCGTGTTGCAGTGCATCGCGAACCCTCTCGCGCGTTGTATCGGCAAAAACCAGGCACTTCTTCATTGCCGGTCCTCACGCAGCAAATCCT
>DATKYA010000399.1:0-2146 GCA_035528775.1 Planctomycetota bacterium
TCGATCTGGGCAAGCTCGGCAAACGCAGCGTCGAGCTTGCCGGCCTTGACCAGGCACTTCAGCATGAGCGGACGCATGTGCGTGAAGTCCGGTTGGAGCTCCAATGCCCGCCGCCACACTTCCGCCGCCCGCGCGTAGTCGCCGCTTTCGGATAGCTCATTGGCGTCGGCGACGGCTTGCTCGTAGGCGCTCGGCTCCGGCCACTCCTCGCCTGGAAGGTTCGCCTCCCACCACTGCTTCATCGATTCCACGTCGGCCGCCTGCGCGTCGAGCTGCAGCGTCCAGTCCACGAACAGCGGCGTATAGCCGCCCTTCGGATGCTCGTCGCTCACCACTGCTCGAAACGTGAGGCTGGTCACGTCGCCGGTCCCGCCGAGCAGCATGCGGTAGATGCGCGTGGCGGCATCGAAACGGAGATGAATCATCCGCCGGCCCTTCACCGGGCACGCGGGCTGCTGCGGATACGGTCCCCCGTGCTCGCTCCGCCAGAACGGCTCGTCGGGACTGTGCAACTCGATGAACACGTAGCCGTCGTCGCTGTGTACATTTCGCACGACCTCCGGCTTCGGCGCCGCAGCCAGCGCACGCAGGTTGTCCGACAGCCTCAGCACCTGCGGCAGCTTCGACCAGTCGAAGTAACCTTCGATGCTGCGCCGGACCGAATCCTTAGCCCCCGGTGGTAGCTTCTCCATCTCCTTCAGTGCCTTCTCTTTTGCTTCCGTGAGCAGCCGCAGGATTCGGTCAATCTCGCCAATATTGCCCGCCTGCGCCAGCCTATGCGTGTAGTCGGTCAGCAAATTCCCACGCACGTAGCTTCCTCCATCGCCCATGATCTGCGGCAGATCGGCCAGCAGACGATCCTTGATGACAACCTCAAACAGCTCCCACGCCTCGTCTTCGCGTTCGTGCTTGCGCAGGAGGTCCATCTTCCACACGTTCGCGTCCAGCGACAGCGGGTCGGTGTCCAGCATCCTGTTCACGTACTCGAGCTGCTGCATCAACGTGCCGGTGCCCCGGACGTGCCGGCGCACCGTCAGCTCCTTCTTCTCCGGCGAGATGTACTGCTGCCAATCGGCGGGATAGCCGGTCACCGTGACCGCCGGCACCTCGATCTTCGGCGTCGCCAGCACCAGACGCCGGGGCTGCCGGTTGTGCGTGGTCTTGTTCATAACCATGTCGCGCACGATGTATTCGAGGCTGAGGATGCGCGGACCCTCACCCTGCTTGAACGGCGGCATCGGCGTGTAGAACATCCGCCACACTCGAGTCTCCGCCGGCATGGAGCCCCCGGTCGACACGTAGCTGTTGCCCCAACTGTCGGTGATGTTCTCGAACCCTTCGTCCACGGAGTCGCCGCCGGGGGCCATGTTGTCGGGACACTTCCACGCCACCATCAGGTCGCCGAGGTCGTTCGCCACCACCTGCTGCACGACGCCCGGCTTGTAGCCGCCGCTCAGCTCGTAGATCTGGTCGGAGCTGCGCGGCTTGATCCCCACCGGCCTGGTGCCGACGTTGTAGATCTGGTTGGGGTGCCGGAGGCTGTTCTCCTTCACGGCCTTCTCAAACGCGTCCGGATCGAAGAACTCCGCCGGCTGCGGATCGGAATAGTCAAACACCACGAGCATGAAATCGTCCGACCGCGGCTGGAAGACCTTCAGATGGATGGGCAGCCGCGACTCCCTCAGCACCCAGATTCGTGCCCAGACCTTCATCGGATCGGTCGCGTAGTCGAACACGTCGATGCCCCGCGTGGTCTCCACCGGCGATTTCACCGGCTCGCCGGGCGGCACGTTGCCGCGAAACATCGTCCGCAGCATCGCGTTCAGCAGGCCCTCAGTCTCGAACTGCTTCACGAAATCATCCGGGATCATGTCGCCCCTGGCTGTATGCGGGTCCACGAACGCGCGTTTCTCGATATCGAACAGCTTCGAGGCGCCCTCCCGCTGAAACTGTACGTAGCCCCGGCCCTGCGCCCGCCACAACGCCGGCTGCTGGTAGAAGATGTCCATGCGAAACATCTTTGGATCGTCGCGCGGCTCGTCGGCAAACATCACCGCGTGGAAATGCGGAATCCTGTCCATCGCGGCGGTCACGTCAGCCCACGCGATGCCGGCGTCGCCGGCGATCCGGCCCCGGATCTGCAGCA
>DATKYA010000400.1:0-6097 GCA_035528775.1 Planctomycetota bacterium
CTCGACGTGCAGTTCACCCGGGCGGACGTCGACCTCCGCAAGGTCGATGCGTTCAGCCATCCGTTCATCTACATGACCGGCCACAACGATTTCGAGCTGATCGAGCAGGAGGTGGTGGCGTTGCGCAGCTACCTGCGGAACGGCGGCGTGCTGCTCGGCAACGCCTGCTGCGGCCGCCACGCGTTCGACACCGCCTTCCGCCGCGAGCTGAAGAAGGTCTTCAACGACCAGCAGCCGCTGTCCGAAATCCCGCTGGACCATCCGCTGTTCGCGTCGCTCTACAAGATCGACAAGGTGCAGTACAGCGACTGGCTGCGCGAGAAGCAGCCGAACCTGAACACGCCGGTAATCGAGGGCGTGGCGGCCGGCGGCCAGCTCTGCGTGATCTACTCGCGCTACGACCTCGGCAACGGCTGGGAAGGCATCCCGCACCCCTATTCGCAAGGCTATAGCCCGCAGGACGCGCTCAGGCTCGGCGCGAACGCGGTTATCTACTCGATGACGCATTGATGCGGTGTTGACGGTTGCCGGCGAATCGGACGAGGGCGAACACGACGGTTCGCCCCTACGGATCACCCCCATTTGCGCGTAGGGGCGAACCTTGTGTTTGCCCTCGCACAAATGTTCATACCCGCGTTGACTGCAGGACCGAAATCCAGGGCCTCATTCACATGAAATACCGCAGCTACGACAAGCTCCTCGATCTCCTCGACGAGGTCGGCAGCCACCTGAAGTTCATCAAGCTCGCCGAGTGGCTGCTGGTGCTCGCGTGCGTGGCGCTGGCGGTGCCGGTGTTCGCCGTGCTGGCGGAGCTGGCGTTCCACCCGACCGTCCCATCCGTCGCGATGGCGTTCCACCTGCTAATGTGGGGCATCTTTGCCGCGGGAATGCTGGTCTGCCTGGCGTTCGTGGTGAAGACGATGGCCCGCCGGATGGAATTCGAGCAGGTCGCGATCCACGTTGAAGGCAGATTCCCCAACCTGAGCAACTCGCTGATCAACAGCGTGCAGCTCGCCAACGACCCGATGGTGGTGAGCGAGCCGCTGGTGGAGAAGATCATCTCCGACACCGTGAACCAGGCGGGGGGATACGACCTGCGGGCATCGGTGGACAAGCGGCTGGCCACGCGGTTGGCCGGGGCGAGCGTGTTCTGCGTGGCCGCGTTCGCCGTGCTGCTGTTCGCCGCCGGCAGCAACGACCGCGTCTCAAACGCCTTCCAGCGGCTGATGCGGCCGTTCTCCTACACGCCCGTCGTCGGCAGCGTGCGGATCGTCAAGGTCACCCCGGGCGACAAGCAGGTCTTCTTCGGCGAAGATCTCGTCGTCACCGCCGACGTGCAGACCGATCGTACCGACGTCGAAGGCCAGATCCTGTACAAGTTCGAGGACCAGGCCGATCCGATCACGAAGACGATGAGCCCGGTCGGCGCGGCGCAGTTCGTCTATCACGTCAAGGACGTCCGCGCTCCGCTCGAGTACCGGCTGAAGATCGGCGACAGCGAGACGCGTGCCTACAAGGTGACCATCGCCCGCCGGCCCGAGATCGAGCGGCTCGACCTCGTTTACGAATTCCCGCCCTACACCCGCATGAAGGACCTGGTGGAGAAGAACTCGCGCGGCAACATCCGCGCCGTCAAGGGCAGCCGCGTCACCGTCAAGGTCGCCTGCACCAAGGACATCAAGAAGGGCAGCCTGCTGCTCGCGTCCGCCAAGAAGCAGGTCGCTCTCAAGCAGACCGATCCCACCCCCCAGCCCCCTCCTCCAGCATGGGGAGGGGGTGCGGGGGTGAGGGAAATGGAGGCCCGGCTCACCATCACCGACGACGATTCCTACACCATCCATCTCGAAGACGCCGACGGCTACACCAACAAGGACCCGATCTCGCTGTCGATCACGGCCCTGCCCGACCGCAACCCGATCATCCGGTTCACGTATCCCGACAAGGAAATTACGGCGGCACCGGGCGATACGGTGAAGCTGGCACTGCGCGCGGCGGACGACTTCGGCCTGAGCGAAGTGGTCATCTTCTGCCAAGATACCCCCGACGCCCCCATCCGCCGCCTGCAGGAATGGAAGGACATCCCCGGCAAGGAATTCATGCCCGTCTTCCAGTGGAAGCTTGTAGGGGCGGACGGCGTCCGCCAGTATGAAGCCGGCAACAAGGTCACCTACTACGCCGAAGCGGTCGACAACAACGCCGTGGGCGCCGCGCCCGGCCGCAGCCAGACCACCAAGTACACCATCAACATCGAGAACACTGCCGAGAAGCTGGCGGAGAAGGAGAAGGCGCTGAGCGACTGGGAGCACCGGCTCAGCGAAATCCTCAAGGCCCAGAAGGCCGCACGATCGCTCGCAGCGGCTGCCTCCCAGCAGGACATCGACAATCGCCACCGCACCGCCGACGAGCTCAAGCTGCGGCAGGCCGACATCCGCACGCAGACCATGGACGTCGCCGGCAAGATATCCACCGAGGAAACCGTCACCATCCGCATCAAGGACGTCTTGCTGCGCCTCAGCGGCAACGAGATGGCCGACGCCGTCAGGAACGCCGATGGCCTGCTGAAGTCGAAGAACGTCGACGAGGCCGATTCCACCCTCGCAAAGCTGACGGCCACGCAGGACGCCATCATCGCCGCACTCGAAAAGATTCTCGGCATCATCCCCGAAGTGGCGAATTCCATCAAGAAGCAGCCCGACCTCCTCGACGGCTACGACGTGCCCAGCGACGTCCAGGAAAAACTGAAGGACCTCGCCGACAAGCTGAAGGACTTCGCCAGCGAGCAGAAGAAGGTGATCGCCGTCACCTCCGATCTCGCGAAGAAATCGGTCGACGACTTCACCGAGCAAGACCTCCTGAAGCTCGAAGAGCTCGCCGCCATCGAAGACAAATGGTCCAGCTTCCTCAAGGACACCTACAGCGATTTCAGCAAGCTGCCCGAGCAGGACTTCTCGAACCCGTCGATGCTCCAGGAGATGATCCAGACGCAGAGCGAAGTGCAGATGGCCAAGGACGCCCTGAAGGCGAAGGCCGCCGAGCTCGCCACCGCCCTGGAAGACAACGGCCTCGAGCTTGCCGAAGCCATGACCACCCACATCGAGAAGTGGCTGCCCGACGCGCCCGACCGCATCGAGTGGAAAATGGAGGAAGTCCTCGGCGATTACGAGTCGCCCATGGCCGAGCTGCCCAAGGAGCTTGAGGACCTCGTCGGCGACCTGTTCGAGCAGGAAGAAGACCTGATGGAAGACATGGAAGACGCCACGAGCACGTATGCCGATTCGATCGACAAGGGTGCTGGCTGGGACGCGATGGACGGCCCGATCTCAAACATGAGCGCCCAGGGCGTGACCGGCAACCAGCTCCCGAACACCAGCGAGATCGGCGGCCGGTCGGGCGAGGGCCGGAGCGGGAAGTCGGCAGGCGAGTTCGTCGGCGACAGCGCCGTCGGCAAGGGCGGCCGCAAGACGCCCACGCGCCTCACGCCCGATCCCTTCGAGAAGGGCCAGATCAAGGATACCAGCCCCGAGCCGCCCGGCGGCTCAACCGGCGGCGGCAAGCTTTCCGGAGCCGCACAGGAAGGAATGGAAGGCCCTATCCCGCCCGAGCTCGAGCTGAAAATGAAATCGCTCGCCAAGCGTCAGGCCGCCATTCTCAACAACGCCGAAAAAATCTCCGCCGCGTTCCAGGTCGCTCGCTGGCCCTCCCTCTTCCAGGAGACCGTCGACAACCTCAAGTCAATCGAAGACGACCTCACCGCCGGCCGCTACCGCGACGTGCTCCACAAGAGGGACGTCGTCCTGAAGGGCATCGAAGACACCCGGCGGTTCATCGGCGACCAGCTCAAGGTGAACCGCGACTGGTCCAGCAAGCTGCCCACGAAGGTGCAGGACGAGATCCTCGATTCGATGGGCGGCAAGGCCCCGCGCGGATATGAGGACCTGCTCAAGAGCTACTACGAGTCGCTGTCCCGCACGGAGTGAGGAAGAGGGAAAAACGAAGAGATGATGAGATGATGAGATGAAGGGATGATGAGAAAGAGGCTCCCCACTTATCTTCCCATCATCGCATCATCGCATCATCGCATCATCGCATCATCCCTTCATCCCTTCATCTCATCATCCCCTCATCCCTCCATTGACATCCCGCCCAACTCCGATAGAATTAGATAGAGGGACAATCCGCATACACCGGGTCTGTAATCAGATTGTTGTATGTCGCTGGGGTAGGGGCACACGGTGTGTGCCCTGGGCGGACGCCGTCCGCCCCTACGTGGGTCATACAACAATTAGATTACACACCCCATACACCGCTCCCGCGCGCGTCATCGAGTAGAAGGAACCGGTCATGGCAGCGCCTGGAAACCAGTTCGAGCCTGACGGACACAAACGCCTCATAATCGTCGTTGCGGCGCTCATCCTCCTCCTGGTCGTCGTCGGTGCGGTGGTCGTGTACTACACCGTGGTCCATCCCTTCCGCTGCTTGTGGGACGGCGACTACACCCGCACACTCAGCGACAAGGAGATGCGCGATCTCTGCCACCAGGTGATCAAATTCCCTACGCTCGGTGATTCTGGATACGGAAGCATGATAGCAGGAATGGAAGGCGACAGAGTTCCTGCCTACGCATTTCTGACGCTAGCAAGAGTGGGAGACGAGACATCTGTTCCGCGATTGATATCTGCTCTCGGAAGTGCTCGGGCACCTGCATCGAATGCGTATTGGCGGGCAGCCTGCTTGCATGCATTGGAATCAATAACCAACCAGAAGGTCGGCACCACTCAGGCGGCGTGGAAAGCCTGGTACATCGCAAACAAGCACAAGAGCCGCATCGAGTGGATAGCAGACGGCTTCGGCGTGGCGGTCAAGGGTACTCCGCAGGCGGTGCAGGCGCTGTTGCCGGTCATCGGACCCGCTGATCCGCGCGAATACACAATGCGCAACGCCTTCCTGCTACTTGACACCTACGACCGCACGATGGTCTGCGAGCAGGCAGCCATCGCCACGAAGACGGGAACGCCCGATGCGAAGCGCGGCGCGATCCGGGTTGCTGCGCACTACGATGCTCCTGAGCTCGAGAAGATGCTGCAGGAACTGGGGAAGGACAGCGACCGCACGGTCCGCGTGCTGGCCCTTAACCACCTTGCGGATGCGGCCGCCAAACGCCTGACGAATCCGCCGGGATCATTCGTCCGATCGTTCAAGTGGGACCCAAAATACTCGCCCGGTCCGAAACATCAGAGATCCGATTATTACGTGTGGGCCGATACGGACAAGATTCTCGTCCGATCGAAAAAGAGGATCGAGACGGAGGAGATCGTCGTTCACGAGGGAGGCATAATCGCTTCGGTGGACGGCAGGCTTGCCTATGAAGGAGATGATATCGTCGTCGCAGCAGAAAATGATGCCGTTCGGATTCGGGCGTTGCCCGGCTTGGCGGAAAAAAGGTCGTTCAAGGTCGGCGGGTCCGTCTTCGGCGCCGCGATGGGGCGGGAGGTGATTGCCCTGCTCGCCACCACCGCCGATCTGAACGCGCACATGTACAGGGACGGCCGTATCTGGATGGAAGGCTGGTCGCTGGCGACCGGTGAGCGTATCTGGGGGGCCGCTCGTGCTCAACGAGAATGGTGTGGAGGACGACGACGCGATCATCCAGGGCGACCCGGACGTGTGCTACGTGAGCCAGGACGGGCTGACTTCGGCCATTCGCATCGCCGACGGAGAAATCGTGTGGCAGAACGCTCCGGAAGGAATGCTCAAGCACGCGGACAGGAAATTCCTTGTGCTGGAAAGCTTCGGCCTCCGCGGCCTCGATCTCTGGGGCCTCATGATCCTCGACGCTCGCGACGGCCGACTGCTCGCATACTACCTGCCGGACGACCGACGGCTGGAATTTCGTTTCGTGACTGGGGAGGAGATCACCCTGGTCGATCACGACGGCAAAATTGGCTACGTGTTCCGACTGCCCGCCATCGAGCCGGAAGCGCGATGAAGAAGGCCGAGCAGAAAATGAAGAGATGATGGGATGAAGAGATGATGAGATGATGGGAAAGATGCATCATCAACCTCCCCCTCACTCCTTCATCTCTTCATTCTTCCTCTT
>DATKYA010000401.1:0-2200 GCA_035528775.1 Planctomycetota bacterium
GTTCCAGGCGGCGTGCTTCATTCCGCACACGAACGCCGAGCGTTACCATTTCACTCCCACAGTCACGTGAGGGCACAGGCAATGTCATACACAATCGCAGTTGCAGGCAAGGGCGGCACCGGCAAATCGACGCTGGCGGCGCTGGCGATCAAGTACATCACGCGCGAGTTGCTGCGGCCGGTGCTGGCGGTGGACGCCGATTCGAATTCAACGCTGGGCATGATGCTCGGCGTGCATCCGCGGGGGACGATCGCCGACATCCGCGACGACGTGGTGAACGGCCGCGCCGAGACGACGCCCGGCTCGTCGAAGGAGCGGCACATCGAATACTGCATCCACCAGTCGATCACGGAGGCGGGCGGGTTCGACCTGCTGACGATGGGCCGGCCCGAAGGCCCCAAGTGCTACTGCTACGTGAACAACCTGCTCCGCAAGTACCTGGATCGTGCGAGCGCCGACTATCCGTTCGTGGTGATCGACAACGGTGCGGGGATGGAGCACCTGTCGCGCCGCACCACCAACAACGTCGATCTGCTGTTCGTGGTGGCGGAGCCGACGGCAGCAGGGGTGGCGTCGGCGGTGAGGATATTCGAGCTGGTGGAGCGGCTGGAGGTCACGATTCGCCGGACCGCCCTCGTGCTGAATCGCGTGCCGCCGGAGGGAATCGACACCGTGGTGCTCGACCGGCTGGCGTTTGCTGAGCTGAAGCCGGAAACGTGCATTCGGCGCGATCCCGTGCTCGAGGAAGCCGGTATCGACGGCACGAGCCTGCTGGACATCGATGAGGGCAATCCGTCGTATCGCGCGATCGCAGGATTCGTCGCCGGGCACGTTGCGCGGTCGACCGGGCCGCGCACCGACATTCACACCGAGGAGACAGTTTATGCCGGTTCCTGAACTGAAGGAAGTCTACTCGGGCAGGATCAATGAGGTCGTGATAGGTTCGTCGTCGGAACAGGGTGGCACGCGATCGCAAGCCGTCACGGTCGGCGGCGCGCAAACGCTGCCCGGCCTGGACTTCGACGGCGATCCCGGCGGCCGCCCCGCAATCGCGATGGACGTGCTCGACGTGTTCCCCGAAGATTGGCCGGAGGCGCTGCGGGACGCGCTAGGCAGTGCGCTACGCAGCCCGGCAGACTGGGCCAGGCGATGCGTGGATGAGTTCGGGGCCGAGCTGATCTGCGTCAAGCTGGACGGCGTCGATCCGGACGGAGCGGGGCATTCCGCCGCCCAGGCAGTCGACGCGGTGATGTCGGTGCTGAAGGCGGTGCCGGTGCCGCTGATCATCTGGGGCTGCGAGAACGCGGAGAAGGACAACGAGGTGCTGCGGCGCGTGAGCCAGGCGGCCCGCGGCGAGCGCTGCCTGATCGGCCCGGCAACCGAGTCCAACTACAAGGTGCTCGCCGCCACGTGCCTCGCCGACGGCCACAGCCTGATCACGTCCGCCCCGCTGGACATCAACATGGCCCGGCAGGTGAACATCCTGGTTTCGGACATGGATTTCCCGCTCGACCGGATCGTGATGTATCAGACGACGGGCGCCCTGGGCTACGGACTGGAATACGCGTACTCAATCCAGGAGCGGCAGCGGCTGGCGGCCCTGGGCGGGGATCGGCTGATGTCGATGCCGGTGATTTGCGACATCGGCACCGAGGCGTGGCGCGCGAAGGAGGCCAAGGCGGCAGATCATCCGGAGGCAGGTTGGATGTGGGAACTGATCACGGCCACCACGCTGCTGCAGTCGGGCGTGGACATTTTCCGCATGCGGCATCCGAAGGCGGCGGAGCGGCTGAGGAAGGCGATCGGGGAGGTGGTGTGGGAAAACAAATGAGGAGGCTGGGGGAGGCAGTGGACCCAGTGGACGAGTGGACGGAGTGGACGTAGTGGATCAAGTGGGCCGGGCTAATACCCAGGACCTGAGGCGCCCGGCAGGATCGCGGGCGACGAGGCGAACCGGGAGGCAGGGGTGAGAAGCCAGGAGTCAGACGGGCAGGACGGCCGGAAAGCTACGCGGAGAAACCACGAGGAATTGGCGGAGCCGTGGGCGAGCACGTGGTGCCATCGGGGAACCAGTTGCCTATCTGCGGGTTTTCCTCGGGCTTTCGTGCCGGTGTTTTGCGCGGCTCACTTCCAGATCATGATAACTCGCGTTCGGTGCGCGGTATCGCCAATGACTTTGCTGCGTGCCATTCCGGATAGG
>DATKYA010000402.1:0-2528 GCA_035528775.1 Planctomycetota bacterium
TGTTCTTCGCGACGTCTTCGATGGCGCTGTGCAGCACGTTCAGGCCGTAGACGATGGCGGCCATCCGGTGTGCGATTGCGGCGGCGTGATGCTCCTTGGATGCGATGCGGGCGGCCTCCGCCGTGCTGGCAACCGGGCGCAACTCGGCGTCCGGAAGATTGCTGGCCAGCCACGACCGGCACTGTGCGATCGCCTCCGGCTTGGAATAGACCACCTGGATCTCCTCAAGCACACACGTGGCCAGCAGCGCGTGGTGGATCTCCATCAGGATCTCGCCCGAAATCTTCTCGTCGTATTCCATCAGCATGTCGAGCGTGTCGCTCACGGAGCCTTCGGTGGAGTTTTCGACGGGGACGACGCCGTAGTCGGCATCGCCGTTGTCGACCTCGGCAAACACGCGGGCGATGGTGCGGGCGGGGTAGTATTGCATCGAGCTGCCGAACTTGCTGCGCGCGGCGAACTCGGTAAACGTGGCCTGCGGGCCCAGGAAGCAGACGCGCAGATCGAACTGCGTGCGACGGCAGCCCGACACGATCTCGCGGTAGATCGACTGGATCGACTCGTCGCGCAGCGGGCCGCTGTTCAGCGACGCTACCCGGCGGTAGACTTCCTCCTCGCGGCCGGGGATGTAGACGGGCGTATTGTCTTGGCGCTTGATCTCGCCGATCTCGCGGGTGATCGTGGCGCGCTCGTTGATCAGGCGCACGATCTCCGCGTCCAGTGCATCGATCTTCTGGCGCAATTCTTCCAATGACATTCCGATTCTCCGGTCATCATGCGGCGGCAGTGTGAGCAGGCCGATTGTCCGTTTGTACATTCAATTATAGCCCGGCCGGGGTCAACAGGCAAGCGCGAAATGAAGCCGCGCAGCGGCGCGTGTACTTGACACGAAGGCACGAAGTCACGAAGGAACACGAAGAAGACGAGAGGATGAAGAGATGATGGGATTGTCTCTTTCCCATCATCTCTTCATCTCTTCATCTCCTCATCCCATCATCCCCTTGGTGTTCCTTCGTGTCTTCGTGCCTTCGTGTCAAGATCACGTGTCACTTGGCGGACGGAAATTCCTTCCGGCTGCCGGAAAAATGTTCGGTGCCGCCGTGCGCCCGGGAACCGTGGGCCATGTTTTTCCTGCCGAACGCAACTCCTTGCCACGATTGACATTTCGGCGTGCGAAGGCGGATTTTCGCACGTCTCGCCCCGGTTTGGCACGCCATGTGCATTACCGAAAGCCGCTCAGCAACAATTCACCTGGCGGTCGCTCCGCCGGCATCCACAGAGAGTAGGACACCTATGGACGCAACAGTCGTGGATAGTTTCCTGCCGAAGGCTGCCCCAACGCTGCCATTCAATCTGCTGGCTCCGCAGACGGAGGCTTCCCGTGCGGCCGGCAACCAGCCGAGCTTCGATCGCTACCTGCAGGCCGCGCACAACACCGGCGACACTGCACGGGCGGCTCGCCCGGCCGACCGGAAAGCCGAACCCCAGGAGCACGCCGCTCGCCCCGCCGCACAGGCCAAGGCCAAGCCCGCCGCCGAGTCCAACGACCAGGTGCGCGGCAAGAAAGACACCAGGACGAAAGACGACCGCAAGACCGACGATTCCGGTTCGGATCAGGCACGCCCCGCACAGGACGACCCGAGCGAGAACGCCGCTGCCGCACCGGCTGCCATCAGCCTGGTCGCTACCGTGGCGGCACAGACGGGACTCGAGCTTGGCGACGCGAGCGTTGAACCGGTTTCGGACGCCGTTCAGGTGGTTGAGATGGAAGCTTCGGACGCCGTGCAGGTGGTTGAGATGGAAGCTTCGACCGATGAGCCTGCTGTCGATGGCACCGAAGCGGGCGCACAGGACGCGGAAACCGGCTTCACCACGGAGCTCGCCCAGGCCGAGACGCCCGAAGTGCAGGCGAGAGAGGCCGTTCGGCCCGCGACACAGCAGATCGAGCAAACCAGCGAAGCGGCAGACGATTCGGCCGTGCAGCTTGCAGATACAGTAACCGACCCCGGCGACGATCTCGCCGAGCTTGAGGACAACACGGTTGAGGTGTCCGTGAAGCGGGAGCCGGCGGAACCCGTGATCCCTGCGCCGCCGGCTCCCCAGCCCTCGGATTCGACCGGCCTGGCGTCGATAGCGCTGCGGCCGGGCGAGCAGGTTCAAGCCGCTGCACGCCCCGCGAGCGGGGCGAGCACCATCGCACAGCCGGCGGCTGCACGGCCTCAGGCGGCCGACGCACCCGTATTCGACCAGGTGGTGCGCGGAGCATCGCTGATGGTGGCGCAGGGTCGCTCGGAGATCCGCGTGCAACTGCGGCCACCCGAGCTGGGCACCGTGCGGCTGCACCTCGTTTCCGACCGCAATAACGTCGTCGACGCGCGAATCGTAACGGAGCGCGACGACGTGCGCCAGCTCGTTGAGCGCAACCTCACCGAGCTCCGCGATGCCCTTGCCGGATCGGGCATCGACGTGGGAAACTTCGACGTTTCTACCCAGCATTCCGGCCAGACATGGGACGATTCCGCCGGCCA
>DATKYA010000403.1:0-16667 GCA_035528775.1 Planctomycetota bacterium
GACGGGCCTCCCTGCGTCCGGCCCCATCTCGGGGCTCTACACCGGCATCGTGGCCATCGTCACCTCCGACCTCCCCATCGGCCGCGTCGAGTTCTACCTCAATTACCGCCTCTACCACACCGAGATCTACCCGCCCTACTCCATCAGCAGCGACCGCAACGGCGAGTTGCTTCCGTGGGACACCACGAAACTCCTCAATGGCAGCTACTGGCTGGAGGCCGTAGCGTGGGACACTCACGGGAGCGCGGGCTGGGATGGCGTCGGCATCACGATCTTCAATAACCATCCGCCGGTCGCGTCATGTTCGGCCAACGTGAACTTCGGGAACGTGCCGCTGACCGTGCAGTTCACCGGCCACGCATCGGATCTCGATTGGCAGCCGCTCGCCTTCCTCTGGCGTTTTGGCGACGGCGCCACCTCGGACGAGCAGAACCCCCTCCATACCTATTCGGCCGCCGGCGTCTACACCGTCGAATTCTCGGTGAACGACACGATGGCCACGGCATCGGATCGCATCTCCATCCGCGCCGGCATTCTGCCCATTCTCGCGACCGACCAGCTTGCCGTGGCCGAAGCCGAAAACTACGACCTCTGGTTCATGGGCGGCGGCCAGGAATGGGCGTTCGCCAAGGCAAAGCCCGGATACGCCGCATCGGGATACATCATCCACTCACCCGACGCCGGAACCGCCTATTCCGGCGCCGGCGGCCCCGGAACGGAATACTGGATCGACTTCCCCCGCGGCGGCGTGTACTACCTCTGGCTGCGTGGCTATGGCATCACGGGAGGGACTTCGTGCAGGGTGATGCTGAACGGGGCGGCGGCCTTCGACACCGTGGCATGGCAACTGCTCGGAGCCTGGCAGTGGGTGGGGACGGCTCAGTTTCAGCGGATGGCGATCAACATCCCCGGGGCCGGAGTGAACGTGATCGGCCTCGCCGGCCGCGAAGACGGGATCGCAATCGACAGGCTGCTGCTGACCACCGATCCCCAGTATTCGCCGTCGGGAACCGGCCCGCCTGCGTCGCCGCGCGCCGCCCGCCAGAGCTCGCTGCCCGGCGACGCCAACTTCAGCGGCGTGGTCAACATCCTCGACCTGATCTTCATCCGAAACCGCATGGGCAAGGACGTCAACCTCAGCGACAACCGCTGGGCCGACGTCAACGGCGACAACACGGTGAACATCCTGGACCTGGTTTTCACTCGCAACAACATGGGACGCCGCTGAGTGCCGCCGTCAATCAAGGCAAAAGGTAAAAGGCAAAAGCCCGAAGATCGGTTTTTCCTTTTTCCTTTTTCCTTTCTCGGCGACGGCCTACCGCCGCTGGTCCTTCAGGATTCGCACGCGGACGAAGTTCGAGATCAGGTGGAACCCGTCGCCCCCGGCCTTCCCGGAGCATTCGGCCCGGATCTCCCAGTGCTCGCCCAGTTGCGTGTAATCCCACAGCGTCACGCGCATCGCGGGCGAGCCAACGGTTCGCGCCCACTTCGCGATGCCCAGGTCGTATCGAAACGAATCCGATCCCTTCCCCATCTGCAGCGAGGCCGGTACCGGAACCTGCTCCTTGCGGGTCTCCCCGGGATCGTTGCCCGGCCAGCCGCGCAATCCCGATGCGATGCCCCCGCCACGCGGGTCGGCGCGGAACGTGATCTTCAGGTCCGACAGGTTCTCCGTGTCGTCGTAGCCCTTCATCAGCACCAGGTCCACCATGATCTTGTCGCCGCGCTTGAACGAATCCTTTCCATCCGAGCGCTTGATCCGCAGTGCCAGGAAATCGTCGGGGACCACGCGGACGTTCACCTGCTGCGACTCGACCGGAGCCGACTCGTCGTTCAGCCGGTAGCGGATGCTCACGGTGAACCGGCCCGGCTTGCGGATGCCGTAGGAGCGGCGGAGGTCGATGGTCTGGACCAGCTCGTCCCACGGCTGGATGGCTCCGCCGGTGCCGGAGCGCCACGAGTCCGCCGCGGGCACGTCGGCCGGGCTATCGATGCTGTGCACCACCAGGGCGTCGGACTTCAGCGGATTCGCCGCCACGATCGGCCTGCCGCTCACGTTGCGCACGCTTGCCCGCAGCTCGATCGGCTCGCCCGCCGCAAAGATGTTCTTCGCCAGATCGATCCTGCACTGCACGCCCCCGGCCGGCTGCGGAATCGTGAACTGGCTCCGGATGTTGCGGACGAGTGCCTGCCACTTGTCGGGCATGGCAGCGGCGTACGGGCCGGGCGAGCAGAACCACAGGTACGCCCCGTCCGAGCCGAGGCACTCGTCAGACTGTTCCGCGTCGTCCTTCAGGCGCAATCGCGACTCGGAGGTTACCGTCTCGCGGATGTCAGCAAGGATCAGGTTGAACGACGCCGGCAGGTCCTTGTCGAGAACCTTCACCTTCATCGTGCGATGCTCGAACCGCACGATGCGACCGAGCGTGGTGCCGTCCCAGCCGCGGATCTTGTCGGCGAAGTGCAGCGAGACCTGCCAATCGTCGCCGGCGAGGCCCTCCAGGCGTCCGGCGAGTTGCTGGAAATAGTCTTCCTTCGTGATCTCCCATTCCTGCGGCTGAACGGCAAGGCACGGCCGCGGCAAGACGGTGATAACGGCGATTGACAAGACTGCAGAGATGATGAGATGAAGTGATGATGAGATGAAGAGATGATGGGATGATGAGATGATGGGAAAGAACATCGGCCGGCCGTAGGGGCGACCGTTGTGTTCGCCCTCATGTCCGCGTTTCACCGTATGGGTTTCGGCGGCGAATAGCAAAAAAGGCGGCCCCGCCGAGCCGCCCGTTCCGCGTCTGCTTGTGTGCTGCAATTCAGATTGCTTTCTTGATCGAGAGGATTTCATACTCGTCCTTCGTTTCGGAGAAGTCCACGCGCGTCGTGTCGCCCACTTTCCTGCCGATAAACGCTTCGGCCAACGGAGCAAGATAGGAGACGATCCCGCGTTCCGCGTCGGAATCCCACGGGCCGAGAATGGTGTAGTGCTCGATCTTGTTGCTGCGCATGTTGCGGACTTCGATCGACGTGCCGATCCCGACCTGGCCGTCTTTCACCGAGTCCGGCTCGATCAGGCGAGCCACCGACAATTCCTTCTTCATGTGCTCGGCCTTGCGCATCAGGATGCCCTGCTGCTCGCGGGCGACGCTGTATTCGGCGTTCTCCGACAGGTCGCCGAAGCTGATCGCCACGCGCAGGGCCTCCTGGTTCTCGGGGATTTCCACGTTGATCACGTGGTCGAATTCAGCCTGCTTGCGCCGCAATCCGTTTTCGGTGGTGAGGATGGCGTCTTCTTCCGCTTCCTGCACCTTCCGCGGCATCAGCTCGGGATACTCGGCGATCACGATATCCATGATCTTCTCGCGGGCGGCATCGGTAAGCCCGGAGCAGGCGTTGGCGGCGTTGTAGATGCGGCGGGCCTCGTCTTCCGAGCTGTCGGCCACGATCGGCTGGAGGTACGTGAAATCGGAAAGCCCGATCGTCTCGCGTGCCTTCGACAGCAGCTTCTTGCGGTCTGCCGCGGCAGCCTTGCTCTCGCCGGGGATCGTTCGCGTCAGCTCCTTCATCAGGGCAAGCAGCTTCTCGATCAGGTCCACCTTGTTGTGCTCGCCCAGCACGGTCGGGTACTTGTCCATCAGCGCCGAGCGGCACAGCCACAGGTACAGCTCGGGATAGTCGCGGAAGCGAGCCAGTATCTGCGAAAACGCATGGGCCGCCTCACGGTGCTTCTTGCTGTCTACAAGGTCCCGTGCGGCGAAATCCCACAGGTCGCTGCTCGACTCGAAGAACAGCTTGCCGACGATATCAGTCCAGCGGTCGGGGGCGAGCTCCTTCAGCTTCAGCAGAACCCGCCGCCGGTACGCCGCCCTGCTCACGCCCTCGAGCACGTCGAACGCCTTCTCCGGTGTCAGGATATCATCCAGCGGCACCTCGGGGACCGATAGATCCGGGCACAGGCCACGCAGGTCTTCGAGCACCAGGGCGGTCTGCACGGTCACAGCGGGATCGCTGCCGTTCAGCCCCTCGGAAAGCATCCGGGCGATCTGGTCGAGCACGCCCGCAGTGGATTCATCCGACTTCAGGTTGGCGGCATACTCCTCGATCAGGGCGATCCGGGCATCGAGTGTACGGGCGGCTTTCAGCTTGCCGATGATCTCGTCCTGGTGGCTCATCGGCCGGTCGCGGAGCTCGAGGATGGCCGACACCGAGCTGCCGGAGACGTTCAGGTAGGGATCGCGCATGGCGGCGCGCTTCGCGGCGGTCCACCACTTGCTCCAGTCCCCCGCGGCGATGATGCCGTCGGTCAGCCGCGATTTCACGTCCTTCACCGACGCCTTTCCGTCGAGGTCGCGCAGCAGGAGCTTCAGAAGCTCCTCCGGCGCCGATTCCGCCATTGCCTTCAACGAAGCGATATCGATGTACTTCCTCGCCCGGTAGTTGTCGGGCTCGAGCCGCTCCAGGATCCTGGCGGCCATCTCGAGCCCCATCGAATGGTTCTTGCGATTCTCGAAATCGACCGTCAGCGTTTCCGATTCGAGATCGATCCCGCGCACCGTGCCCATCCCCCAGCCGGTCGGATGATGAACGATCTCGCCCACCCGGAACTTGAGGAACACGTCGAGCTTCTCCAGCGAGTCGTCCACGCTCGTTCCATACTTCAGCAGGCCGCACCTGCTTACCGCGTCCTCGATGAGGGGATGGTCGGCCCGGACTTCACGATAGTAATCCGCCAGGTCGGCCTTCACCTGTTCATCGCGGGGATTCAGCTTGGCGGCTTGTTTCAGGATGGCGAGCCTGGCTTCCCGGTTGCCCGTCTGCCGGTGGACTTGTGCCAGCGACAGAAGCAGCTTGCCCGCGAGGTCTTCCTTCCTGCGGGTCTTCAGCTCGGCGGCCATCTGGAGGAAATTCGGCATGTTGTCGGCCTCGAGTTTCGCGAGCTCCGTCCAGATTTCCTCGATATCCTCGTACGCTCCGCTGCCGAGCGCGGACGCGAACGCATCATGATAGAAATGGATCAATTCCTGACGTTGCGATTCTTCCACGTTCATTACTCGTTCAACAGTACGCCGAAAAAAAAACGAAGACACGCCTGACGACGGTGCCGTCTCAGGGAGTTTCGGAAGCACGGGACAACTGTGGCAGCCTTATATGATATGCAAAAAGGTGGCGGAAATCAAGCACGATTCGTGCGAATGCGCGCGAAAAAGCGAAAAACCCGCCGGGCGGCGGGTGCAGGAATCAGATGATGCTCATCGCGGGCGACGGGATTCGCCCTACCATTTCAGCCCGGCGGGCCAACTGCGTGTGAGGCGCAGGCCGCGCTCGAACTTCGATTCGCGCGACTGCTCGAGCTCGAACCCCGACCCGATGATCCCCAGGAGCGCCTCCAGCTCGAACTGGTCGCCCGTGCAGCACTCGATCTCAACCTCGAAGTGCCGGCGCTGGTCGCACGCGTTCACGAATTCCACGTCGTCCAGCACCATCTCGAAGCATTTCCCGCCCCCCCGAACCAGATCCAGGATCGTCCGATTGTTCTCGATCGTCAGCACCACCAGCAGCGGCCGCTCGCGCGTCAGCTTGCGGACGCGGTCCATCACGCCGCACGACAGCGTATCGATCCGAGCGGGATAGCCATCGGGGAGCGGCTCCTCGAATTCGTCGCGCACTTCAACCATTCCGCTGCGCTTGCACAGCGTTTGCAGGCACACGCTGCAATCGCGCCCGCGCCTGCACAGACGCAACGCCGACCTCGCCTTCAGCAGGTCCCACCGCTCCGTATCCAGGTAATCCGTCACCAGGAGCTGGCGTTCCCTGAACCTGACCTCATAGCTGCCGAGCCGCTGATAGGCCAGAAGCCGATCAAAGACCGAAGGATCAGAGGTAACGAATCTGGCTTCGATTTCTTTCATAGCCGCTCTACTCGCTTGCTTTCTATTGATTGTACCATGAAAACCATTGAAGAGCAACCCTTTTCCGCAATTCGCGCAAGCGCGGCCGGCCGGGCCGCACCCGCAGTGGTTCAAACTGCCCCAGCGACCCCACTGGACCAAGTGGACGAAGTGGACGAAGTGGACACGGCGTCTTCCCTCTTTCCCTCCTCCCGTCCTCCTTTCCCCGTTTTCCTCGTCCGTTCTTCCGTTCTTTCGTTGTCATCCCCTCTTCCTCTCCCCTCTTCCCGTCTTCCCGTCTTCCCGTCCTCCCGTCTTCCCGCCCGCTTTCCTATTGTCTCCGCGGCGGCTCTCCCGTATAATGTATTGTTGACGTGAACGAAGCGAAACCTCCGCATCAGTCATCTGAAAGCGAGACACGGATGTTCCATTCAACCACCATCCTTTCCGTCCGCCGGGGCGACGACGTCGCGATCGGAGGAGACGGACAGGTCAGCCACGGCCAGGCCGTGATGAAGGCCAAGGCGCGCAAGATCCGCCGGCTCTACGAAGACAAGATCATCGTCGGGTTCGCAGGCTCAACGGCCGACGCCTTCGCGCTCATGGAGCGCCTCGAGGGCAAGCTCAAGGCCTACCAGGGCAACCTCCTCAAGGCCGCGCACGAGCTCGCCCGCGAATGGCGCACCGACCGCGTGCTCCGCCGCCTCGAATCACTCATCATCGCCATCGACAAAAAGAACTCGCTGCTGCTGTCGGGCGGGGGCGACGTTATCATCCCCGACGACGGCGTGCTCGGGATCGGATCCGGCGGGCAGTATGCAGTGGCAGCGGCCCGCGCATTGCTGGCAAATACCAGCCTCCCCCCCGCCGAGATCGTCGAAAAATCCCTGCTCATCGCCGCCGATATCTGCGTTTACACCAACAGAGAGATCATCGTCGACAAGTTGTCGGATGGAGGAAAACAGTGAAAGGCCTTACACCGCGAAGAATCGTTGCAGAACTCGACCGCTACATCATCGGGCAGGACGACGCGAAGCGAGCGGTCGCCATCGCGCTCCGGAATCGCTGGCGGCGCCAGCAGCTCGACCCGGACATGCGTGACGAGGTCGCCCCGAAAAACATCATCATGATCGGCCCCACGGGCGTGGGCAAGACGGAGATCGCCCGCCGGCTCTCCAACCTGACCGGTGCGCCCTTCATCAAGGTCGAGGCGTCGAAGTACACCGAAGTCGGCTACGTCGGCCGCGACGTGGAATCGATGATCCGCGACCTCGTGGGCGTGGCGGTCAACCTCGTCCGCGAAGAGGAGCGCGACCGCGTCCGCCCCAAGGCCGAAGCCGTGTCCGAAGAGCGCGTGCTCGATCTCCTGCTTCCCGCACACGAAGCGCCCCCGGCCGACAAGGAGGCCGAAGAGCAGCACGCCCGCACCCGCGAGCGTATCCGCGAGAAGCTCATCAAGGGCGAACTCGACGAACGCGTCATCGAAGTCGCCACCGAAGAACGAGGCACGTCATTCGTCGACGTCATCTCCAGCCAGGGAGTCGAGCAGCTCGGCTTCGACTTCCAGGACGCCTTCGAGAAGATGATGCCCTCCCGCACCGTCACACGAAAAATGAAAGTGTCGGACGCACGCAAGCTCCTGCTCGAACAGGAGATCGACCGGCTGCTGGAGAAGGACAAGATCCATCGCGACGCCGTGGAGCGAACCGAGAACACCGGGATCGTCTTCCTCGACGAGCTTGACAAGATTGCGGGGCCGCCGTCGAAGGAAGGCCCGGACGTCTCGCGCGAGGGCGTGCAGCGCGACCTGCTCCCGATCGTCGAAGGCTCCAACGTCATGACCCGCTACGGCATGGTGCGAACCGATCACATCCTCTTCATCGCAGCCGGGGCGTTCCACATGACGAAACCGTCGGACCTCATCCCCGAGTTGCAGGGCCGGTTCCCGATCCGCGTCGAGTTGAAGGACCTCTCCAGCGAAGACTTCGTGCGCATCCTCACCGAGCCCAAGAACGCCCTCGTCAAGCAGTATGCGGCACTGCTCAAGACCGAGGGCATCACGCTCACGTTCACCGACGACGCCGTTCATGAGATCGCGGACGTCTCCGCGTCGGTCAACCGCCGCATGCAGAACATCGGCGCCCGCCGCCTCTACACCGTCCTCGAGAAGGTGCTCGACGACATCTCCTTCACCGCCCCCGACGTGTCCGAGAAGCGAGTGAAGATCACCGCCGAATACGTGCGCGAGAAGGTGAAGGACATCGCGGAGGATGAAGATCTGAGCAGGTATATCCTGTGAGAAGGCGGGATGATGAGATGATGAGATGAAGGGATGATGGGATGAAGATGAGCGATTTCCTCAAGGGCCGGCAAAACCGCTGAATTCAGGATGATGCATCTACCGAGGAATCCTTGCTGCCGCGCGATAGCGCCGTTTGCGCCATGCCTCGGCGATATTCGTGGCAACCGAACCTGATGAGCGTCTAATCTGGTCCGTCATCGAGTACCGCTCATCTCTTGGGAAAGACTTGCTCCGCTCGAAAACTTCCATCCCGGCGTCCATTGCATTCTCATACGTCCAGTTGCCAAAAACTCTGGATCAGCGGCATTATATGGCTCCCTATAGCTCAGCCGACCCTGATGATGATGGCCATGGCATCCTCTTCTCTCGAATCTGTCACATCATCTCTTCATCTCTTCATCTCTTCATCCCATCATCCCATCATCTCTTCACCCCGCTATCGGCTTCCTCCTCCAAACCTCAGCAATCCCGTCTTCCCTTCCGCCGGTGCATGAAGCCGTGCTCCGCCGCTCCACAGCACCTTCTGGTCCTTCTGGCTGATCCAGATGAGGGGGGCGGAGATCACGGCGGGGCCGCGCCACGTCCGTGCCGGCTCGCCGCCCTTCTTGCCCGCGATCTCGGCGAGGCCGGTCGATGAATCCCACGAGAGCGTCTCGCCTGAGGCGCCGGCGCCGTTCTCGCCGTCGACGGCTTTCACGCCGCCCGCACACCTGATCTCGTCCACGATCCGCGTTGCCGGGTCGATCACCGTCTGCAGGCTGTCGCACGTGATCGTCACGGTCCCGCGGAGCACGCGCACGTTGTCGCGGAACGACACCTCGCTCGAATTGCGGTTGATCGACAGCGGGCCATCGCTGGTGATGTCCATCGGCAGGTCGGGCTTCGAGTTGGCCTTCTCGTCGGTGCCGCTGATCGCGGAGAAGAGCGCCGACCGCGATGCCGTTGGCGAGATCCGGGCCTTCGCGTCCTTTTTCAGCGTGATCAGCCGCACGTCCTTGCTTTCGTGCTCCGGCTCGATCTCCAGGCCGGTGCCGGAGATCGTGATGTCCGTCCGGGTCACTTTCACGGGAGAATCGGATACCAGCAGCCGCTGCGACTCCGAATACGTCAGCTCATCGATTCGGATCACCGTCTTGCCGGGGTCGGCGATCTTCACCACCACGTTGCCTTTCAGCGTGAAGATGTTGTCGCGGCCGCCTTCGCTTCGCACGATTCCGGAATCAGAGGAGACGTTGACGTCGTATTCGCTGCCTCGGATGAGCATTTCGGGCCGGGTGATGAGGTGTGTCTTGCCGTCTTCGGATGCGGTGGCTTCCTTGGCGTTGACTTCAAATGACCGCTTGCCGGTCTTCGGGTCGAACCGCCGCCACGTGACGCCCTTGGCGTTTTCCAGGACTACGCCCTCGCCGGCAAACGCGGAACCGGCGAGAAGCAGGACGGCGATGAGCAAATGAAGAATGATGAATGAACTCAGGGCAGGCTTGGGGCTTGAGGCTTGGGGCTTGGGGGCGCTCGCGACCACGGCGATCATCTGCCGCCGAGAACCGAACCCGGCAAGCTTCAGGCCTTTCCAGCATTCAGCGTTCATCATTTCCCTCTCCTCATTGGTAATATCGCGCGACGATCGAGTCCCACAGTCCTTGGTCTTTCAGGATTTTTTCGGCGACTTCGCGGGCGGCGCCACGTCCGCCGGCTGCCTTGGTAACGAATCTCGCCTCCTTGATGGCTTCCGGCTGCGCGTTCGCCACGGCCACGGGCAGCCCAACCCGCCGCATCACCGGAACATCTGGCAGGTCGTCGCCCACGTAGCACACTTCATCATCGGTCAGGCCGTGCCGCTCGATGAGAGCGCGATAGCAGGGGAGCTTCTGCTTCGCACCCTGGATGATCTCAATTGCGCCCAGTTCCTTCGCGCGGAATCCCACGGCCGCCGACTGCCTCCCCGTCAGAAACGCCACGCAAATCCCTGCCCGCAGCAGGTACTTGATCCCCGTGCCATCCTGCACGTCGAACCGCTTCGTCTCCACGCCCACCGAGTCCAACATGATCGAGCCGTCGGTCAGCACGCCGTCCACGTCGAAGATCACCATCTTGATCATGCGTCACATCCGGGAATAATGAATGAGGAATGAAGAATGAAGAATGAAGAAAACCGACTCACAAGTTCACGCCGCCTTCTTGTTTTCCCGTTCTTCATTCTTCATTCTTCATTCCTCATTTCCCCTCGAGTCCCACTTCAAGCTGATATTCGCGCTTCTCCTGCGGCTGGAGGATGACCAGCTCGCCGGCTTCTCGTGCGGCGGCCCGGCCGAGCACGGAGCAGTTTCCCGGCTCCATGCCGACCACGTACGTGCCCTCGCCCAGCATCTTCCACTGGGTGAATCGCGGAAGCTGGCTGTGCCGGAATTCCAGGTAGACGCCGATCCCCCGGCCGTTGTCGAACGCATCGTTCACCAGTGCCGCGCGCACCATGCCGTTCTCGTCCGGCTTCATGGTGTGATCGTAGACGCGCTCGCTGTAGCCGGGCATTGGTCCGGTGAACGGGGAGTATTCCATATCGCTCTCGGTGATCTCGTTCAGCGGCTTCACCGATTGCGTGGGGGAAATGAGGCGCGACCCGGCGTCCAGCACCGGGTAGCCGATGTTGCAGTGATACAGGATCATGTGCGGGCATGGCTCGTAGCCGATGTTCTCAACCACGTCGTGGATGAAGAATCGGTTCTCGCCGAGCTTTGCGGTGATCCGGCGGGTGAGCTGCTGCTTCCAGCCGAAGATCCGGCCTTCCACCACCGTGCCTTCGGCAAACAGGATGCAGTCGTCGCCTTCCCAGCGCGTGCCGTGCGACACGTTGGCCGCGGGAATGCCCGATATCCGGCCGTGGAGGCCGAGCTCTTCGCCTTCGTCGACGCACGCCCCGCCGACCTGTGCCAGGCCGCAGGTGGTGACCAGGCCGCCGGGGAACGTCCACAGCCAGTCCAAGCCGCGCGGGTCGAAATACTGCGGAGCCGCGGCACCGGCAACCGAATGCCAGCACAGCGAGCGCCCGCAGTACGACGCCGAGAGCACGTCCATCGCACGGTCCGCCAGCACGGTGAAACGGAAGCCGGTGCCGGTGTCGAAATCGATGGCTCGCACGCCCCGTTCCGTGCCGTCCTGCAGCTCGACCAGGCGCGTGCCGCCGGCCTGCGAGATGGAGCCGATCCGGCGGAGGAGGTCGGAACGCGAGATGGTTTTCCCAAACAGCACGGCCATGGTGCACCTCCAGTGCATTCACAAGACGCGGGCGCCGGCATCGTTTCCGGCCGGCCGATCATCCGTTCACGCGAACGCCGGGCGGGAGGCGAAGGGATCACTCCTCTTCTTCGTTCTCCGCCTTCGTTTCCTTCTCCTCGCTCAGGAGGCTGTTGAGGTTGTCGCGCACGGTGTTCTGAATGTCCTTCTTGTGGTCTTCGGAAATGCGGTAATGGTACCGCCGCTCCAGAAGGCTGAGGGCTTCACCGGCAACGCGATGCACGAGTTCTTCGATCTTCATGAGTTCTCCTTGCCAATCATACGTCAACGTTCAGGATCTGGGAGAGGTCTTCTTTCACGGTATCGGCCTCTTCTTCGGCGAGGCCGGGGTCAAGCACCTTGAACTCCAGCTTCTCCTTCGGATAGCGAAGGACGATGTATTCCTTGCCGTCCTCGCGGAGGATGTCGGCGAAGCGGAGGATTCTCTTGCGCATCAGGACGAGTGCGAGGATGTAGCGGAACTTCACCTTGTGCTCGGCCTGCTCGCCCTGTTCGTCGACAAGCCGCAGGAAGAAGTCCATCAGCACGCTGTCGTCTACGAGCAGCTTGCGTTCTTCTTCCTTGGTGGGCACGTGCGTTTTCCAGAGGGAGAAGGGCGTCTCGGCCGCCTGGGCGTTCTCCCAGCAGGGCGGGCAGTAGTCCTTGCGCTCGAACTGCTGGCCGCGGTCGAAAATCGCGGAATAGAGGTGGTCGCCGCCCGTGAACTTCTTCCGGCACGAGCAGCACTCGGCATTGAATTTCTGGATGTTCCAGTCCATGATGGAGTGGCTTTGGGCTTCGGGCTATGGGCTATGGGCATTGGGCTTTGGGCGGAAGATTCCGATGAAAGTCTTCCGGTCTATCGCGAATTCAAGCCGCTGCCCGGGAACGTAAGGCTCTGATTATTATACCGGCAACGCCCGCCTTTAGAAAGATGTAATCCGCGTAGGCTCGGACTTCCGCGTAGGGGCGGACTTCCGCCGGCCGAGTCTTCGAGCCCCGCGGAATCGTCCGCCCAACCGATGGATGTCCATGTCTGCCGATAACGCCTGCCGACGGGAGGGCGGGCGATTCGGGCGGCTTCGGAACACGATCTTTCGCCAAATCCGCATCAAACGCCGAAGCCGCCCGAAGCCCGCCCCTGCCTCTGCGGTATTCGGCCCTGCGCACCCAAAAACCTTCTGTTGCCCCCCTACTTCCGGATCGCCTTGTACACTTTCGCGAGCACGTCGTCCGCGATCTGCTTCGCGCGGGCGTCGGCGGCATCGATCTCGTCCTGGTGCTTCCTCACAAACTCCTGGTCCTTGACGGATGCCAGGTTGATCTCGACGTTGAGCTTGCAGCCGCGCAGGCCGGCATAGACGTGCAGCGCCGCCACGCCAACGTCGCTTATCAGGTTCGGGTTGGCGATGTCGACCAGCCGCGCGAGGTCGTCGACGACGGCCGCACAGACGCGAAGCGCGCCGAGCGGCGCGGCCATCGCCACGCGCAACGCCTCCTGGATCGCCGCCGTCCGGGCGGCCTTCTGCTCCGCCGTCTCGCGCGGCATCCCGTATGCCTTCGATACGTGGCTGTACGCCTGCACGTCGGCGTCGACGAACTCCAGCAGCTTGCGGCAGCTCGCCTGGCACCGCTCGAGGATCGCCCGGCATTCCGGCTCGACGGATCTGAACTTCTCCTTGCCGACGGTGAAATTCGCCGCCATGCACGCCATCGTGGCGCCCAGCGAGCCCACCATCGCGGAAACGCTGCCGCCGCCCGGGGCAGGCTTGCCCGATGCCGCGTCGTCCAGATATTCACGAATCAGTCCCTGGCTATACACCTTTCACCTCGCCGCTGCTTCGATTCAGGCTGCTGTGGCGTTTCCAGTTCACGTCGTCCCGCTTGGGGAAATCGGACCGATAGTGGCAGCCGCGGCTCTCCGTGCGCTCCCGGGCAAGGTGAATGATCACCTTCGCCAGGGTGAGCATGTTCTGGAGGTCCCAGCCGACCGGCCTGTCGAACTCCCGCTCGATCACGTACTTGCACCAGAAATCGGTGCGTTCGTCGGCGGTGATGAGGCCGAACTCCTGGCGTTCAACGCCGGCCTGTCGCCACATGAGGCTGCGGAGCGACATCTCGACGTCCGCAATGTCGATGGCCGACGCCCTGCCCTTCTCGACCGTATACGCCATGCTGTAAGGCCCCGCCTTGGTCGACTTCCGCAGGGAGCCGATGGCGGCCGCGCCGGCGCGCTTGCCCATCACGAGGGCCTCCAGCAGCGAATTGCTCCCCAACCTGTTTGCACCGTGGAAGCCGGTGCACGCCACCTCCCCGCACGCGAGCAGGCCGTCGATGTTCGTGCGGCCGTCGAGGTCGCTCGCCACACCCCCCACGGTGTAGTGGGCGCTCGGGCGGACCGGAATACGGTCGCGGGCGATATCGATATCGAACTCGCCGCACAGTGCCTTGATCCGCGGGAACCGCTGCTCGAGCACTTCCCGGCCAAGGTGCGTGAGATCGAGATACACGTTGGTGTCGCCGGTCCGCTTCATCTCCTGGATGATGCTGCGGCTGACGACGTCGCGCGGGGCGAGCTCCGCGTCGGGATGGTAGTTGGGCATGAAGCGCGTGCCGTCCTTCGTCAGGAGGATGCCGCCTTCACCGCGGACGGCCTCGGAGATCAGCGCCCGCGACGCCCCCGCGATGTACAACGTGGTCGGGTGGAACTGGATGAACTCCAAGTCCATCAGGTTCGCACCGGCGCGGTACGCCATGGCAAGCCCGTCGCCCGTGATCACCGAGGGGTTGGTGGTCTCGCGGAACAGCTTGCCGGCCCCGCCGGTTGCCAGGATCGTCTGGCGGCTCCAGACCATCATCCTGCCCTTGGTGGCGTTGTGGACGATCGCCCCGTGGCACACGCCGTCGCGCGTGAGCAGGTCGACCGCGTAGGTGTGCTCGAGGATGTGGATGCGGCTGTGAACCTGTGCTTCGGCGATGAGCGTGGCCACAAGCTCGGCTCCGGTGGCGTCGCCGCGTGCGTGGACGATCCGCGGCCTGGAGTGCCCGCCTTCGCGCGTGTAGAGCAGCTTGCCGTCGCAGGCGTCGAACTTCGCACCCCACGTCATCAGCTCGTTCACCCGCTCGATGCCTTCGGAGATGATGGTGCGGACGGCGCTTTCGTTGCACAGGCCGCAGCCCACTTCCAGCGTGTCCTTCACGTGAGCTTCGATCGAATCGTTGGAATCGAGCACCACGGCCACGCCGCCCTGGGCGTTTGCGCTGCAGCTCTCACTGGCAAGCTGCTTGGTGACCACCATCACCTCGGCGTGGTCCGCCGCGTCGATGGCCGCACGAAGCCCCCCCACACCGCTTCCGAGCACCAGCACGTCGGTGAAGATGTGCGGCAAACTCATCGTATCGAACGACGCCAGGTAGCGACCCGGCTCCATCTGCTTCTTCACGGATTGCGTCATCCTCGCGTCAGCTTCCTGAAATCGGCCAGCAGTTGCAGCGTCGTCGGGCCGGGCTTGCCGTCCGCCACCAGCCGGCCATCGATCTTCACCACCGGGATCAGCTCCGCAGCCGTGCCGGTGAGGAAGCACTCGTCGGCGGTGAACAGGTCGTACCGTGTGAGGTTGTCCTCGCGGACCGTTATCCCGCGGGCGGCGGCAAGATCCATCACCGTGTGCCGCGTAATGCCGTCGAGAATGCCCGCACTCAGCGGCGGCGTGATCGGCACACCATCCTTCACGATGAAGATGTTGTCGCCCGTGCACTCCGCCACGTAGCCTTGGATGTTCAGCATGATGGCCTCTTCCACGCCGGCATTGAGGCCCTCGATCTTCGCGAGGATGTTGTTGAGGTAGTTCAGCGACTTGATCCTCGGATCGAGGGCGTTCGGGTGATTGCGGATCGTGGACACGGTGATCACGGAGAGGCCGTTTTCGTACAGCTCCTTCGGATACAGCGCGATGCTGTCGGTGATGATCACCACCGATGCCCCGGTGCAATTGCGGGGGTTCAGCCCCAGCGTGCCGATGCCCCTGGTGACGATCGCGCGGATGTAGGCGTCGCGGAGGTTGTTGGCCTTCAGCGTGCTTTCGATCGCCGCCGCGTACTGTTCCCGCGGGATCGGCGCTTTCAGCTCGATTGCCGCCGCTGAATCGAACAGGCGGTCGATGTGCTCCTTCATCTTGAAGACCTTGCCGTTGTAGGCACGGATACCTTCGAACACGCCGTCGCCGTACAGGAAGCCGTGGTCGAACACCGAGATCTTGGCGTTTTCCTTGTCCACAAGCTCGCCGTTGATGTAGACCTTCAGACCCATGGTGATCTCCTTGCCTGCGATACCCCAGTAGGGGCGGGCTTCCGGCGTCCCCTGTCGCCGCATGAAATCGATACCGTGCCGTAAACCATCTTGCGCGACAGGGGACGCCGGAATCGCCCGCCCACCTGCGCGATGTCCCAACTGTGCGATTCGTGCCCGTCGAATCGAATCGTTCCCGGCAGCCCACCCGGGATCGCCTTCGAACGGTTGGGCGGGCGATTCCCGCAACCTCGAATGACTCGTGCGAACGAAGACGTTCGCAGCCCGAGGCCCGCCCCTACGTGATCTTGTCGATGCAGCCGTCCTTCATTTTCGCGATGCGGTTGGCCCGCGACGCCAGTGCGGCGTCGTGGGTGACGATTACGAACGTCTGCCCGGTTTTCCGGTTCAGGTCGAACATCAGGTTCTGGATGCCGGCCGACGTCTTCGAGTCGAGGTTGCCGGTCGGCTCGTCGCAGAAGATCACGTCGGGATTGTGGACGAGCGCCCGTGCGATTGCCACGCGCTGCTTCTCGCCGCCCGAAAGCTGGCGCGGCTTGTGCCGCATGCGGTCGGCCAAGCCAACCATTGCCAGCGCCCGCTCGGCGTCCCCGCGCTTCTTCATCGCCCGCCATCCGAAGTAGCTGCTGGCCACCATCTGCGGCAACTGCACGTTCTCCAGCGCCGTGAGGTCCGGCAGCAGGTGGAAGAACTGGAAGACGAATCCGAAGCGCGCGTTGCGGATGCGGGCCACCTCGGCCGACGGCAGCGTGCTCACCGGCCGGCCGCAATACGACACGCATCCGCCGGTCGGCTCGTCCAGCAGCCCCAGCACGTGCAGCAGCGTGCTCTTGCCCGCCCCGGACGTGCCCGTGACCACCAGCACTTCGCCCCGCTCGATCGCCAGCGTCGCCCCGCGCAA
>DATKYA010000404.1:0-5863 GCA_035528775.1 Planctomycetota bacterium
GCCCATGCGGTTGATCTCCTTGCGGGCCTTCTCGATGGCGATCTGGGGCGGGTCGGTGAACTTGGGATCGACGAACTTCACGACGCCCCTGGGGAGCACGTCTCGTTCGGGCAGCAGCCGCGTGACTGCGGAGACGGCCCAGCCGAGGAACGGGAGTGCGACGAGCGCGTTGCCGACGTTGATGATGGTATGCTCCCAGGCGACCGCGCGGGCAGGGTCGGCGCCAGCCAGGGCTTCGGCGAGTTTCACGATGTACGGCGAGAGGGGTGCAAACAGCAGGATTCCGGCGGTGCGCAGCAGAAGGCCGAACAGCACCACCTGCTTGCCGCGGCGGGGCCAGCCGATGCCCGCGAGTAGCGGCATGACCACGGCACCGAGGTGCGCTCCGAATACAAAGGCCAGCGCGCCCAGCAGGCCGATCGCGCCTTCGCGGGCCAGGCCGAACGCAATCGCCACGGTAGCCACGCTGCTCTGCGTGACCACCGAAAGCACCGCCGCGCCAATGATGCCGGCGGCAAACCAGTACCAGTGGGTGCCGATTCCGGCGAGGGCTCCGCTGAGCGCTTGGGAGCCGGCCAGCGGGGCCAGCCCCGTGCGGATCAGCCCGATCGCGTAGAAGATCAGGCCGAAGCCGATCAGGGCGTTGGCGGCGCCCTTGATGATGCGATTGCCCGTCACCGCGAGAATCACCAGCCCTGCCGCCACGCCCAGGAGTGCGTAGAGGCCGAGGTCGAACGCGATGAGCTGGACGATCAGCGTGCTGCCGATGCACGTGCCGGCCACCACGGCGGCGGCCTGAAAGAGGTCGAGCAGGCCGGCGTTGACCAGCCCGGCGATTATGATCGTGGCGGCGGTGGAGCTTTGCAGGAGGAAGGTGGTGCCCCCTCCAACTGCCAGTGCGGGCAGGCGTCGGCGGGTGGCCAGCCCGAGCACGATCCGCAGATTCCGCCCGGCCAGGCCCTTCAGTCCGTCCGACGCGAACCGCATCCCCAGCAGGAAGAGCGCGATCCCGCCAACCGCCAGCACGGTATCGGAAAATGTGAATCCGTTCATACAGTTCAATATAGCACGGCAGATGAACAAGATGAATGATTTTCTCGTATCCGTTGGTCAGCGTCCAGTTGAGCTGGACCAATGGGATCGCGTGAACGCTGCGATCTGTTGCTCGATCACGACATCACGTCCAATCATGGCACCATTCCGTAAGTCATTGAGAGGGAAGCACTTACACATCTGATATGCCGTACCGGGCGAAAAATGTGTCCATTTTCGGCAACACTCCCCGAATCCCATCAGACCGGCATTTCGGCTTTCCCTTTTTTTCATGTTCACGTAAGATGCTACGCCACAACGAGTTACACGCAATGAAGCCCTGAGAACTGCGCGGGGGGCACAATGCTGGCACGGTATTTGCATTGATGAGCCGTGTGGTGTTGTGAATCACGTGGCCTATGTCCATGTCGTCGAGTCCTGTTGAACCGGACGCATTCGGCCCAAAGATAAAGGAGGTGCTCCGAAACTGAAATGCTGGCTGCTATTCTCTGTTCGATGTGTGTTGTGTGGGTCATCTTTAGAAAGGGCTAAGTGATGGGAAAACTAGTATATTCTCAACAAGCGGCAAGGCGTGCCCACGCAGGAGATCATCTCGATCCCCACCATTTTCGAGGATGAGTTGACGTGAGGCCATGTGTTGGCACCGACGCTGTGGGCTGTGGCGCCGGACTGGAGATGATGGCAGGTCTTTGAGAGGTTCGCGACGAAACGCTGGAGCGGAACGGATTCCGCTCCAAGGCAAACCATGCGAACGGACGCGCGCGGGTTGGGTCGGCTCCCCGAGGCCGAGGAGGTGCACTGCTCTGTAAATGCTTGTGGTGATACGTGACGTACCGGGCATGTCGCCCAGACTTCCAGATGGTTCACTAAGGAGAATTAGGAATGTCGAAACTCGCAATCGCTCTATCTCTCGTTTGCATCCTGATCGCAGGATCCGCAGCGGCCGAAGTCCGCACCTTCACGTGGGACGGCAACGGCGACTCCAACAACAGCGGCGACTGGTCGACGGCTGCCAACTGGGACCTCGACGAGGTGCCCGGCGAGGGCGATATCGCCGTGCTGCCCGCGGTGACAGGCGATGGCAGCTCGGGGACCAGCACCCGCACCATCACCGTCACAGAGGGTAATCCGATCAGCGTTGGCTTCGTCAGCATCCCCAGCGGCGGCTCGTCCTATACCAATCTGGTGCAGGTCGACTCGCAGTTCACCGTCGGCCAGTGGCAGATGCTCGTCGCCCAGGGCCGTGCCTATCTGGGCATTGCCGAGGGCGCCACCTTCACGCTAGGCAACAACATCGACCAGTGGTATGAGATTCCGGTACTCACCGGGAGCGGAGCGTTCGTCAAGGTTGGCACCGCCACCTTACTCATTGGCACCGCTGGACTAGCAAACGACTGGACCGGCACAATCGACATCCAGAAAGGCCAGCTTTTCGTCCTCCCGTCGACCAATCTGGGCAACGGTTCAATGATCACTGTGCAGGCGGGCGCCGCGTTGAGCTGCGAGCGACTCCTCATGGGAGACGGCCTGACGCTCAACGGCAATGGCACCAGCGCATTTGCAGGAGCCTTCAGATTCGATAGCGCGGTCAACGTTTTCACCAATGCAACGCTCAGTCTGCCAACCGACAGCACGATCGCCGTCACCAAAGCCGCAGGCATCTTTACCTTCGGCGGAGCGGTCAGCGGCCCCGGCAAGCTCACCAAGATCGGCCCCGGCAAGCTCGTGCTGGGCACCGGCTCGCTCGGCGGCGTCCAGATCGCCCAAGGTACCCTGGAGATTGTCGGCACGCTCACCAGCGACATTAACGTCGGCGCCGGAGCGGAGCTTATCGTCGCCGACGGAGGCCAGGTTATCGGCGATGTCACGTGGGACACCGTCTTCACCGCGCAGGGCGTTGGCGTGAGCACGCCGGCGGTCCTCACCACGGGAACGGTAGCAGTGTCGATCACCAGCAAAGGCGACACCAGCGGCGGATTCAAGGTGACGCAGACTGAGGACGTGCCCGCGCCTGACAGCGGCTGGAACCCCACCGGCGATTTCGATTACACGATCGACGGCGACACTCCCGACGGGCAGGTGACGCTGTACGCGTGGGTGATGGACAGCGAGGACGTGGTGACCGGCCCGGCCACCGCCACCATCATGTACGTAGCCGGACAGGAGATCGACAAGTCGGGCATCGTCGCAGAATCCAGCAGCCAGGACCACGAACTCAATGTCCCAGAACACACGATCGACACCCTCCCCGACGACGGATTCCGCCTGAGTAACGACGATCCCGCCCCGTGGCTCCGCCTCGACCTCGGCAGCCCGCACAACGTCGACAGCTTCATCTACATGGGCAAGCCCGACACGACCTGGGCCCACCGGATCCAGGATTACAGGCTCTACGTGACGAACGTCGACTCCGCCGTGGAAGCCGACTGGGGAACGCCAGTCAAGACCGGCAAGTTTGCCAACGTCCCAATACCGCCTGTTGCAGCCGGGCAGTGGGGAACTCTTCAGTTGGTGCAGTTCGATGCTCCCGTCGCCGGTAAATACGTAATCCTCCGCCCGATCAGTACCTACGGCGTATGGCCCGGGGCCGCCGAAGTGTGGGTCTTCGGCACGCCCGCACCGGTCGTAACCACCGTCGAGAGTTTCACGGCAGCCGATATCGATGAATCGAAGCCCGACCGCGCCACTTTCACAAACGGCGTGCTTGGCGTGGATATCGTTGCAACGCCCGGCGACGACGTAACCATCACCGGCTACAGGATCACCATAAACGACGACGTGCCCCCGGATCCCGACGACCCCGAAGGCTGGGATACGGAGGAGCTCACACAGCTCATCCTGCCCCCGTTCCAGGCCGAAGGCACCATCATTCTCTATGCCTGGGTGCGCGATTCCAGCGGCTACGTGGCCGGCAAGCCATACCGGATCACGTACGGCGTGATCAACAGCTTCACGGCGGCCGACGCCGACGAATCGAAGCTCAGCCGCACCGTCCTCACCAGCGGGAACATCGTCGTCGCCATCGATGCCGTCCCCGGCCATAATCTCACGATCAGCGGCTACAAGATCACCGTGAACGACGCCACGCCGCCCACTTCGGACTGGCAGCCGGAGATCACGGAGTTCACGATCCCGCCTGAAACGCCCGAAGGCATAACCACTCTGCGCGCGTGGGCGCTGGAATCGAACGGCTTCATAGGCGTCAAGACGTACACGATCACCTATGTCGTCGGACAGGAGATCGACAAGTCGGGCATCGTCGCAGAATCCAGCAGCCAGGACCACGAACTCAATGTCCCAGAACACACGATCGACACCCTCCCCGACGACGGATTCCGCTGGACCGACGTCAATTGGCAGAACCCAGAGGCCAACACCTACTGGCTCCGCCTCGACCTCGGCAGCCAGCACTACGTCGAGAGCTTCATCTACATGGGCAAGCCCGACGGGGGGGACCGGGGGGACCACCGGATCAAGGATTACAAGATCTACGTGACGGACGTCGACTCCGCCGTGGAAGGCGACTGGGGAGCGCCAGTCAAGACCGGCACGTTTGCCAACCTCCCATTGCCGGGTGTTGCAGCCGGGCAGTGGGGAACTCCTCAGTTGGCGAAGTTCGATGCTCCCGTCGCCGGTCGATACGTAATCCTCCGCGCGATCAATAGGTATGAATATTGGCCCGGGGCCGCCGAAGTGTGGGTCTACGGCACGCCCGTGCCCGTCGGCCCGGTCATCACGCAGTTCACCGTTTCCGACACATCCACCGGCAGCACGCTGTTCACCAATGAAGCCCTTGTGAACGTCGCGATCGCGGCCGATCCGCCCGAAGGGGGCACAGTGGCCGCATACATTGTAACCGAGACGCCCGACGAGCCTGCCTCCGATGACGGCCGATGGGAGGCGTCGGTTACAAGCTACACGATCACCGGCAGCGGCAGCGTAACACTCTGCGGCTGGGCGAAGGACGGCTCGAACACCATCGGCGAGCCTGCAACCGCGATAATCCATTACAGCACCGAAGTGCCCGCAGTGTCAGACATCGCCGTCAGGGACAACGGCGATGGCACCGCCACCGCCACGTGGACGACCGACATCGCCGCCGAAGGCTCGGTGAGGTTCGGCACCGTGGCGTTGCTCGGCGGCACGCCGAACGAGGCGAAGGAAAACGCCATCGGCACGTCGCATTCCGTCGTGCTCACCGGCATCGCGGCCGGCGCAAACTACAAGATCATCCTCGTCAACAACGAGATCGCCTCCGCCCCGATCTACTGGCCGAAGCCGTGGCCGATCGACGGCGACGCCAACGGCGATTGCCGCGTGAACATCCTCGACCTGATCTTCATCCGCAACAAACTCAACCAGCCCGTCGGCACCGGCGACAACTGGAAGGCCGATGTGAACGAAGACGCGAAGATCAACATCCTCGACCTCATCTACGTGAGGAACAAGCTGAACACGTCGTGCCCGTGACGGCTTGAGGCTTGAGGCTGACAGCCCTGAAGACCACCTGCGAAAGAAGCAGGCGACCCGGCATTCGCGCCGGGCCGCCTGCTTCTCTATGGATGAACGACTAACGACGAATGAACGATCCGGTGCAGAAGGCAATCTGCAGAAAGTTCTTGACACTACTCAATGAACAGTGACCATTGACCGCTCAACACTTGTCTTCCGTTGGCCGTTGCCCCGTTGATCGTTGATTGTTTCCTCCTTCGATTCGATGTTCAGTGTTCGATGTTCAGTGTTCGATGTTTCCTCTTCCTCCTCTTCTCCTCTTTCTCCTCGTGTCCCCGCGTCCTCTTCTTTGCCTCCC
>DATKYA010000405.1:0-5427 GCA_035528775.1 Planctomycetota bacterium
GCCCGGCGGCGAGTACCACCAGGAATAGTGCGAGAATTCTTGACATCGCGGGTATCAGGGGACTCCTGCACGTGGCGGGGGCGAATGGTGTATTCGCCCCATGTTCGTTTTGTTGAACCATCCAATGGAGGGCGAACACAACGTTCGCCCTGCATCGAGCGCATCCTTGCGAACACAACGTTCGCCCCTACTTGTCGAGCTTGAACTTCTTCAATAGGGGCTTGTACTGTTCGATCTTGCCGAGCTGATCCTTCTGTTTGAGCATGGTTATGGCTTCGACGATGGCTCTGGTGAGCTGGTCGTCGTCCTGCAGGTCGAGGAAATGCTCCCTGCCCAACTGGTCGTCGAGCTCGATCTTGATCCACTCGCGAAGCATCACGCGGGCGGTTTCCTTCGAGATGTGCACCGGCAGGCTGTCGTACCACTTGTTGAAGCCTGGGTAGCGGGATTCGTCTTCGTTGTCGAACTCGGCGAGCTGCTCGAACAGCTTGGGGTTGTCGGCGAGGTACTTCTGCGTGTAGGCGTTGAAGGCTCCGGCCTGCCTGATCTCCTCGAACTTGGCGTTGTCGCGCGGGTCGATGCGCGCTTCCTGCTTGACATCGATATCGGGCTTCACGCCGCCGCGCTCAGTGCCCGAGCGATGGATGCTGCGGCCCGAGGGCAGGTAGTACTTGGCGATGGTGATCTTGACGGCCGACTGGTGGCCATCGGCTTCAAGCTCCATCAGCCGCTGCACGCTGCCCTTGCCGTAGGTGCGCTCGCCGATCAGCACGGCGCGCTTGTAGTCTTGCAGGGCGCCCGACACGATCTCGGATGCGCTGGCGCTGGCGCCGTTGACGAGCACGATCAGCGGATAATCAGGGTGCGTGGCCGGATCCTTGGTTATGAACTGCTCCTCCGGCACCAGGTTGGGATCGCGGCCCACGCTTCGCACGATCAGCTTGTCGTTCTTCAGGAAGCCATCGGCGATGTCGACGGCCGCCGACAGCAGGCCGCCCGGATTGTTGCGGAGGTCGACGATCAGGGCCTTGATGCCCTTGGCTTCCAGGCCGTCGAGCGCGTCGAAAAACTCCTTCACCGAATCGTTGCCGAAGTGCAGCAGCCTGATGTAGCCCAGCGAGCCCGGCAGGATGGTGGAGAACGCCGACTGCATCTTGATGTTTTCGCGCTTGACGGTGATCGTCTTGACTTCTTCCAGGCCATAGCGCTTGATGCCGACCTCCACGGACGTGTCGGGCGGGCCTTTCAGCGTTTCGACGAGCTTCTCCAACTCCTTGCCCTTCGTCGGCTGGCCGTTGATCGCCACGATCTCATCGTAGCTGCGAATGCCTGCACGGTAGGCCGGCCCGCTGTAGATCGGGCGGATGATGCAGAACGACCGCTTCTGGGGGTCGGACGGTTCGCCCAGGAAGCCCACCTTGGCCCCGATGCCGGCGTACTCGCCCGACATGCTCTCGCGGAATTCCTTGTACTCCTTGGTGTCGTAGTAGTTGGTGAACGGGTCGAACGCGGACGCCATCCCCTTCGCGGCGGCGTTACGGAGCTCGTCGAACGACTTCGGCTTGTCCACGTGGAAGGCATGAAGCCGGGCGCAGATTTCCCGCAGCACGGGGTCCTTGAAGCTGTCGTCGATGCGCAGATTCTGGCGGTTGGCGTCGCGCAGCTTCTTCAGGTCCAGCAGTGCCTCAGCCTGCCTGCCGCGGTAGCCAGGCTCCACCTGCAGGTCATCGAGCACTGCCACCACTTGGTCGCTGAAATCATTCACCGATGCCAGGGCGAGGGCGCATTCCTTGCGGTCTTCTCCCTGGGCTGTCTTGAATATCGACACCAGGGCGGTGTTGGCCATCTCCCATGCTTCTTCGGTGGTGCCGGCGGCGCACAGCGATTTCGCGAGGGCGATCTTCAGCGGCACGCTCTTTGCCGTATCCAGCAGCTTCACCAGCTCCCCCTCGGCCTGGGTACCCCCGTATTTGCCGAGCAGTTCGGCCGCTTCGACTGCCACGTCGGAATCCGGCTGTTTGGTGATGGTCTCGACGAGCGCCTGCACTCCGGCGCGGATGTTGCCCATCTTGCACAGTGCCCGCGCGGCCGCGATCTTCAGTGGCGGCTCAAGCTCGCCCAGGCGGCTTTCGACCGCCGGGGCCGCCTCCGGGCCAAGCTTCTCGAGCTGCAGCGATGCGTCCCACGCGCCCACCTCGTTGTTCTTCATCTGCGTGAGGATCAGCTTCACCGCGTCCGATTTGGTCTGTTCACCCGCCGCGACAGCACCTGCCAGCGTCGCCGCCAGCGCCGCTGCCATGCACACGATCCCAATTCTCTGCTTCATCATGGTTCCTCGTCTTGTTCCGGAGCATCGTAGCCCTGCGGAAGTGTCAGCTCAACATCGCCCATCACCTCGGGAGCGAAGCTTCGACTCAGGAGCGACGGGTCGGCGTGCAGGTACATGCCGGGAGTCCAGCTTATGGACTTGGCCACGCCGCCGCCGTCATCGTCGGTGACGGTGACTCCGAGGCCGAACCGTGTGCCGACCGCCGGCACGATTTGCTTGAAATATTTCCAGGGAATCGAGTTCTCGTACACGACCCCCGAGTGGTCCGGCTTCAGCTTTACCGAGAAATTGCCCTCGGGTTCGTCCTCCTTGTCCTTGTCGTCCTTCGGCTTGTCCATCAGGCCCTGCGTGAGGATGAAATCGCCGAACCCGTAGCCGAAGCCGCCGTCGTTCAGGCAATCCACGCCGATGATCAACAGGTCGCCGACCCACTTCTCCACGTCCCTGTCCATCACGCGATGTGTGCGATCGGTGACGTCGACTGCAAGATAGAAGTTTTCGTCGTCCCAGCCGGCATAGATCTTCATCGAGAGGTCGCTGGGGCCGCGCCATCGGGCGGGCACGCGGCGGACCATGCCGACGATCAGGTTTCCATCGCTCACGGGGCCGGGCAGGAGCGTCTCGATGTATTCCGGCCCCTCCAGCCTCAGACAGGCGCTCTCGTCCCAGTCGTCGGCGATCAGCCCGTCGATGGTCGGGGGACGATCCATTTTCACGCAGCGCAGCCGCGGCACGTGCTCTTCGTGGACCTGATCGCGTATGCCCGAGAGGCGGTCGTAGATCCTGAAATAATCTGCGTCGTCGGGCGCATCCTGCACGGCCTCGGCCAACAGGGGCAGTGCCGCACGATGCTTCCCACCCTCGAAGCAGTACTGCGCCATTTTCACCAGGCTGTCGGCATCGGGATCTTTCGCCTTCTCGGCTGCTCGGACGGCGCGCCACTCCGCAACGGCGGTGTCGGTCTTCCCATAGCCGAACGTCCCGCGGTCGGTGGCGACCACCAACGTGCCGTCGACGACCTCCGCTGACAGGTACTCGACACCGGCGGGGACGGCTGCGAACGCTTCCATGCCATTGCCGTCGAGCACGAGCACCCGCGGCCGTGCCTGCTGCCCGCTCAGCACGATGCACTCGCCCGACAGCCCCACCGTGGCCAGATCGCTGTCGCCCACGATGTAATCGGGGAACAGCGGTTCCCCCTTGGCCAGCGAGAATGCTTTCACCCGCTGCTTGCCGCCGACCGTCTCGATGGTGAACACGCCGCGGGAGTCGACCGCCGCGTCGAACAGCGTGTCGCGCAGCAGCACACGCTCCCACAGTGCGGTGCCGGTTTCGGCATCGAGCACCTGCATCTTGGCGTTTTGAGCCCAGTCGGGCACTACCACAAGGTATCGGCCGGATGGGTCCGCGAGCAGCTTGGCCACCGGGTAATCTACTGTCTTGCGCCACAGTTCCGACCCGTTTTTCACGCTCACCATCGCGATGGTCGAGTCGGAAACCTGCACGGCGATCAGGTCCGCCAGCAGGTCGGTTCGCCGGAGGACGACCGGCTTGTTGTTGATCCGCGCGTTTTGCACGTCGAATTTCAGGGGGGGCAGCCTGGTGCCATCGCCTTTTCCGAAACAATGCATCCCTGCCGGATTCTCGGAGAAAACGGCCACTGAATCCTCAAGAATTACGATGCCGTTTCGCAGGATGAACGCGTTTTCGATCTGCTGCTTCCACGCGACGGTACCGTCCCGCTCGTTGAGGCAGGTGACCTTGCCGTCGGCCGTGCAGATGACGACGCGGCCGGCATCGGACGCGGCGGCGACGATCGCTCTGAAATCGGTCTCGCCGCCTTCCGCGTCGTGCCGCCAGGATGTGGCCCCGGTGGTTGAATCGAACGCGACGACGTAGCCCGGGCGGGCGATGACGACCCTGCTCGCGGTGAAGTGGAGCTGGCCGTCCCACGGGGGCAGGCTGCGCGACCACACCAGCCAGCCTTCGCGCGCGGTGCGGCATTCCAGGTAATCGTACCGCGCCCGGTGGCGCATCGGCCCGAGCCGCATCCAGCCGGGCGTGTCGCTGTGCGCGATGAAGCACACGCCGCGTCCGCCGAACGGGCTGCTCGCGGTCTGGTCGTATTCGCCGGGCGCGATGGCCGGTGCTGCGGAGCACAGCCGCGCTGCTGCCCGCCACCGCTCGCCAACGGGCATCGCGAGCCGCCTCGCCGGCTTCCGCGCCGCAAGCTGGTAGCGTGTCCGGGCCAACTCCTTCTCGCAGTAGTCCGCCGCGAGGATGCCGTCGGGGCCCACGCGCGCCATCGGGTAATCCATCATCAGGTCGAGAATGAAAGCCCGCGCCAACTCGCGGCTGCCAGCTTCTTTCAGAAGCTCGGCGGCCGAATACAGGATAGCGGGGCAGCTCCGCTCGGGAAGAATGCCCGCCGCGTGCTGCAGGTAGTCGGCGGCCTTCTCGGGGCCGTCGGTTTTCAGGATCAGCCGTGCCGCCGCCACGGCAGCTTCGGCCGCCGCGTTGCTGTTAGGGAATTCCGCGACCACCGCGCCATAGTCGTCCGCAAGCCCGGCCAGTTCGGCCAGCCCGGCGAGTGCCCGCGCTTCAGCCAGTGCGGCAGCGGCGGCCTGCTCCTGTGCCGCGTAGACCAGCTCGCCCCGGTCCGCGATGATCCGCTCGATCCGGTTCTGCGCAACCATCGCCGCATGCACCTGCACGCCCTCCCGCAGGGTATGCAGGGCGTCGGGGAATTCATGGATGACGCGCTGCAGCTCGTCGATAGCCTTCCCGTGCTGCCCGTTCCGCGCCAGCAGTTCGGCCATCACCAGCAGCACCCTGGATTTCGTGCCGGGATCGGCGGCGGCATCGCATGCCAGCGTATAGAACCTGATGGCCGCTTCGATGTCCGGCTGTGACTTGGACGCAAGCGCGTTTGCCTGCATTTCGTACGCCTTCACGAGGGCGGCCTCGATATTCGGCTGCTGGAGGACCGCCTCGTCATCGATGGCGTCCGTCTCCTGCCGCTGCTTCAGCTTCTCGAGGGCCTTGGCGAGGAGGGTCGCTGCTTCGGCCGGCCTGCCCCTGTTGAGCAGAAGCTCGCC
>DATKYA010000406.1:0-2278 GCA_035528775.1 Planctomycetota bacterium
GATGCGGTTGGCGGCGCCGTCCATGCTCGTTTCGATCTGCGCCCATTCCAGGTGCTTGTCGAGCCGGTCGATACGCGTCCAGTACGCCTCGTTGTACTTCAACTGGTTGGTCTTGTAGACCACCTCGGGCGTGTAGGGATCGTTGTGGAAGTCGTTGCTGAGGAAGTAGTCGATCGCCGAGAACCAGTAGTAGCCGGCCCAGTGGTCGGCATCAGCTTCGAGGTAGGTGTGGTTGTAGCCGAGATCGGTGAGCCGTGCGTTCAGGTTGCGCGCGCCAAACACGCGGTTGATGCTGTCGCGCGTGCCGGCGGTGAAATACGTGGGCAGGTGCCTGGCGTTTTCGGCGAGATCGACGACCGAGCTTTCCTCCAGCAGCGGGCGCTGCCACTCGGGGCCGCTGAATTCCGTGCCCATCCGGCCCGGCGGGCCGGCCGCATACCACCGCTCGTACCACTCGTTGTAGTCGACGAATCCCGCCCCACCCGCAACCGCCGCGAACTTGTCGGGGAAGCGGTAGCCGATCCGCAGCGCGCCCGTCGAACCCATCGAGTGCCCCTCGAAATACACCCGCGTCGTGTCGATGTTGTACTTCTGCTGGAGTTCGTCAAGGATCTGCATCAGGTCTACTTGGGCCACGCCGTCGTACTGCAGGCGATGGCGGCCATCGTAGTTCAGGAAGATCGCGTTGGCGGGATCATTCCACGGCGGGTAGAAATCGGCGTCCGCCGCGTAACCGTAACCGCCGCCATGGATGATCAGCGCGTAGCCCTGCTGCCGCGACGCATCGTACGTGGAGGGAACATACAGCCCGTACTGGTGGGTCGAATCATCGACGTTCGACGTGTAGTCGAGCAGCCCGTACTCGCCCGGCCCGAACACTTCAGCGAACGCAGGCGAGATGCACAGCAGAACTGCGACTCCGGCCAGACACGCCGTGAATGATGCGAAGAAGCGATGCGGGAAAGATGCAGCCACGGTTTCGTCTCCTGGTTGCCGCCCAAACATCCTTATTCATTATACGCAATCCGTGCCCGAAAGCAAGCTCCCCGTGGGAGAAAACCGTCAGCGATTGGGGAACCGCCCTGCCGTCCCCGTGCGGGCGCCTTCGGTCCGCACGGCCGACGCCGGCAGTGAAATGACGGGATAAGCGTCATAGACAACGGCATGCCAGCCGCGAACTTGAGCCGAATTCTCCGCCACAGGGGTACGTCAATTCACTGACGGGTTTCCCGCATAATCTGCCGCTCCTTGTTACTTGTTCCGCGTTCAATGACCAGGAAAGAAGCGTGATTTTGCCTCTCCCTGTTCCTTGTTCGCTGTTCCTTCTTCTTCATCCCTCTTGCTTTTCTTTCCTGCCTGCCTTGTGGGGCAGAGGAAAGATGAACAGAGAAGGGAAAAGAGGGAAGAGGGTGCATGGGACCGATCGCCCGGGCCGAAAATCATGCTTGAAAGAGAGCACCGCTAATAGTATACTTTCGTTTTCCAGTTCTTCCCTCTTTTCACAGGAGTAATCGGTGCAGAAATACACTGTTGCAGTAGTCGGCATAGGAATGGTCGGGTCGGAGATGGTGAAGGTTCTCCGCCAGCGGAATTTCCCGGCGTCAAAGATAAAGATCCTGGCAACGCGTGCCCGCAAGGAGCTGATCGCGGGCGAGGAATTCGACGTTGAGCCTGCGAGCGTGGAAGCATTTGCGGGCGTCGATTTCGCGTTCTTCGCCGGCACCGAGGGCGCCCGCGGCGCCTCACAGCAATACGGCTGGCCCGCCGTCGAGCGCGGGTGCATCGTCATCGACAACGGCGACGACTTCCGCATGGACGAACGCGTCCCGCTCGTCGTTCCCGAAGTCAACCCGGAGCACCTCAGGAAGCACAAGGGCTTCATCGCGAATCCGAATTGCTCGACGATCCAGATGGTTGTCGCGCTCGCTCCGCTTCACCGCCGGGCGAAGATCAGGCGGATCGTCGTCAGCACCTACCAGGCGGTTTCGGGCACCGGCCGCTCGGCGGTCGTCGAGCTCGAGCAGCAGGCTCGCGACTGGGCCGCCGGCAACGAGATGAAGAAAGAAGTCTACTCCCACCAGATCGGCTTCAACGTCATCCCGCAGGTGAGCAGCCTGAAGGACATCTTCCCCGGCTACTACGGCGAGGAGATCAAGATGATCCGCGAGCCGCGGAAGATGTTCGACGAGCCGAACCTGGCCGTCAGCGCCACGTGCGTTCGCGTGCCCGTGTTCAACGGCCACTCCGAGTCGATCAACGTGCAGTTCGAGAAGAAGAT
>DATKYA010000407.1:0-2194 GCA_035528775.1 Planctomycetota bacterium
CGTGACCGTGAACGTGGCCCAGTTGGAGTTGTACTTCACGCCGATCGGGAGCCACATGATCAGCGGGCAGAAGTTTGCGTCTTCGCGCAGCAGCGTCTCGTCGTCGAACAGAACCTTCACGGGCCGCGCCACCGGCTTGCCGTCCGTGGTGATCGCCTCGAATCGGACGGGCGCGCAGAGGATGCGAAGCTCCGTTCCTTCGCGATGGATGGCGGGATGACGCGATCCCCGGCCGACCTGCAGGCTGCACGGCTGTAGGACCGCCTCGCCCCGGATGTCGCCCCGGCCTTCTGGCTCGTAGCGATACGTGGTGCCCACGTCGTTCTCGTTCACCAGCATCTCGGGCTTGATCACCTCCTTGCCGCCGATGGAGAACTTGACGGGAAACGTGGACGCGGCCACCTGCCCGGGCAGCGTTCGCCAGAACAGCGAATCAGCGATCCCTTCGTCGGGCTTGTCGAACTTCACGAGCTTGAACAGCACCCCGCCCTTCAGCGCCTCCTTCATCTCGTCGTCGTCCTCCAGCCCGAGGCCGGACGTCTTGTCGTCAGTCAGATCCTCGCCCGGGAGGTCGAGATCCTGCGCACAGGTTGCGAGCGACGAGACGAGTGACGTGACGAACATGAGTAGAACGGCAATTCTGTGGATCTTCATCATCAATCGATGCTCCGAGGGGGAAGCAGTTTCACGCGGGCCGGGCCGGAACCACCCCCCCATTATACGGAAGGGACGGCCTGATTCAAGGAAATGAGCCCGATCGTTTCCGATCGGCGCGATTACAGGCATTCACAAATCGCCGCACACTGCGGAGCCATGGTGAACGCAGCAGAATACCCGCACGAGAAAACGCTCAATGATGTATAATGAATGTTGCGAACTGAATCATGTGGTGTCGACGCGCTGATCGCTGCACCTGGGCATGAGCCGGTGGCGGAGCGGCGTGTCGGCAATCCAGGCGCGGGGCGGGCTGAAGGATAGCCCGCCATCACTATTGGAAATTCGGCGGAGGTCGGGCAGATTCAGGATTCGCAGAGCCTCCGCAGGGAACGCGCGTTCATCGATCGCCGGGCACACAAGCCAGAATGACTACCCCTGCTGATCCCAAAATATGCGTGGTCGTTCCCGCGTACAACGACGCCGCCACGGTCGCCGGTGTGATCGACGCCGTGCACCGGATGGCGGATGATGTGATCGTGGTGGACGACGGCTCGACCGACGGCACGGCCGCATTGCTGGCTGGCATTGCCGGCATCGACGTGATCACGCACGAGCGGAATCTCGGCAAGGGAGCGGCCCTGCTGGCCGCGTTCGAGCGAGCCGCCAGCCGCGGCTGCACCCACGCCATCACGATTGACGCCGACGGCCGGCACCAGGCGGCCGACATACCGAAGTTCATCGAGGCCATTCGGCAGCATCCCGATTCGATCATCGTGGGCGTTCGCGACCTGCACGGCGCTGGCGCGCGGCGGCGCACCGGCATCCTGCGCACCTGTTCCGATTTCTGGGTGTGGGCGCAAACCGGGCACTGGATTCGCGATGCGCGCAGCGGCTTCCGCGCCTACCCGGTCGGCCCGGTGCTGTCGCTCGCCCTCAAGGCGCGGCAGTGCGGTTTCGAGATCGAGTCGCTCGTCAAGGCGATGTGGGCGGGCGTGCCCGTACGGGCAGTAGACGTGGCGGCACAGGCGGCGGACGTAGCCCCGCCGCACAACGCGGGCAGCCGGCCGCGCTTCCGGCCGCTCCGCGATTTCGCGATGGTAAGCGCGCTCAACTTCCGCCTGCTCGCGTTGGCCCTGCTGCCGGCCCCGATCCTGCGGGTCATGTTCCTGCGGGAATATGCCAAGCAGAGCCGCATGCAACGCGCTCTGCACATTGTCAGGCACGGCCTGGGCGCAAACAGCCCCGGGATCTTCGCCGCATCAGTCGGCCTCGGCGTGCTGTGCGGCCTGCTGCCGATCTGGGGATTTCAGACCGCCGTTGCGTTCCTCGCCGCACACAAGCTGCGCCTCAGCAAGGTCACTGCGTTCATCACCAGCAACGTCTCCTTCCCGCTGGCCATCCCGCTGACGCTCTACGTGAGCGTGATCGTGGGCCAGACGGTCCTGACCGGGCACTTCGATCCGGCGATCAGCCTGGCCGACCTGAGCGTTAGCAGCGTGTGGTACAAGGCCGCCGCCTACGTGATCGGCAGCGTGAT
>DATKYA010000408.1:0-11479 GCA_035528775.1 Planctomycetota bacterium
TCATCCTGATGGCCGTGGCGGTTCATCAATTGCACAGGTTATGGAATAACCGGGAGATTGCGGTATGATCACTGTTGGAATCAGCGGCGCGATGGGGCGCATGGGCGTGCAGCTCATCAAGCTGGTGCAGGCCGACGCCGACCTGAAGCTCGGTGCGGCCATCGAGCGGGCGGACTTCCCCGGGATCGGCGGCGACGTTGGCATCCTGCAAGGGGCCGGGCCACTCGGCGTGAACCTTTCCGTCCAGGTGCCGCCCGGGCTCGACGTACTCATCGATTTCTCCACACCCGACGGCGTGGCCAAGCTCATCGATCCCTGCGTGGCGACCCGGACGGCGATGGTGATCGGCACCACCGGCATCGAGAGCCTGAAGCCGAAGCTCGCCGAGGCCGCCGCAGCCATCCCCATCCTGGCCTCGCCGAACATGAGCGTGGGCGTGAACCTGGTCTTCCGCATCGCCGCCGAGATCGCCCGCAGCCTGGGGATCGACTACGACATCGAGGTTGTCGAGGCCCACCACCGGTTCAAGAAGGACGCCCCCAGCGGGACCGCCCTGAAGATCGCGGATGAGATCGCGAAGGCAACCGGCCGCTCGCTCGACGAGCAGGCCGTCTACGGCCGGTACGGCAAGCCGCTGGACCGCAAGCCCGGCGAGATCGGCATCCACGCGGTGCGGTGCGGCGACATTGTCGGCGAGCACACGGTGATCTACGCCACGCTGGGCGAGCGCGTGGAACTGAAGCACGTGGCGCACAGCCGCGAAACCTTCGCACGCGGAGCACTCCGGGCGGCGAAGTTCATCGCCGGCAGGAAGCCCGGGCAGTACTCCATCGCCGATATCCTGTGAATACGAGATGATGAGATGATGAGATGATGAGATAACAACGGAAGAACGAAAGAACGAAAGAAGAAGACAGGATGGCCTCGTCCACTGCGTCCACTGCGTCCACTTGGTCCACTTGGTCCGCTTGGTCCACTTCTGATTCCCAAATGAAATCGGCCCGACACCAACGTGTGATGCCGGGCCGAAAGGGGCCGTCAGCAGTGAGGATTTGAGAACCGGACGCTCCACAGCGGCCTGTGCCGGCGGTGGTTATGCGTCTTCGTAGCCTCCGCCGCCTCCGCCTCCGCCTCCGCCTCCGCCGCTATCGCCTTCACCGCCGCCACCGCGCAAGGATGCGCCGTACGACCGAGCGGAAACCGATGCGTTTCGTTCGGAGCAATTCACGCAAATCCTGTTCCAAGGGCCTTCCGAAAGGAACATCTTGTTGCAGGACAGACAGCACCGGATGCCCATCTTGGCATGTCGGAACTTGATCGACTGCCTGTAGGCTTCTTCGGCCCTCAGGGCGGCGGTTCTCCGGTTCATGATCTTGCTGCACTCGCTGGAGCAGTATTTGCGCCTGCCCAGTGGGATTTCGTTGTTACAACCTGGTCGTTTACAGATCATCTACGCAGCTCCTCGTATAAAGGGAACCAAACCAACTCGCACCCCAGAGCCTGCCGAGTACGGAAGCTGTGCCCTCATATATTTAGTATCCGCAGCGGGTGGAACGTTTAGATTTTGTTGCTTTTTTTCAACGTCCCTGGTTTCTGGGCACAACCGGCTCGTCCGACTGGCATCGCTGATGCTGAGATCGCTGATTCGGGGTCATTAAGTTCGGAATGCAACTCCCTTAGTTTAACAAATTCCGGGGCCAAAAAGTTTTGAGAACGTGTGAAAATCCCGCACAATGTACGCGCTCAGAAGAGGCCCTTCTGCGACGGATGCCTCGCCGGCTCGATGCCCAGGTGGGCGTAGGCCGGGGCATTGGCCACACGCCCCTTGTTTGTCCTGCTGATGAAGCCGATCTTCAGGGCGTAGGGCTCCACCATGTCCACCAGCGTATCGCTTTCTTCGTTCAGGCTGGCCGCGATGGCTTCCACGCCCGCCGGCCCGCCGTTGTACTGCTTGATCAGCACGGTCAGATACTTGCGATCGAGAACGTCCAGCCCCTGGTGATCGATGCCTTCCATCGCGAGTGCCTTGACGGCGGTGTCCTTGTCGATCGAGCCGTCGCCGAGTGCCTGGGCATAGTCGCGAACGCGCTTCAGCAGCCTGTTGGCTATTCGCGGCGTGCCGCGCGAGCACCGCGCGATCTCGAACAGTGCATCCTGCTCCGCTTTCACCCCCAGCACCCTCGCCGACCGCTCGAGGATCTGGCTGATCTCGTCGGGCGGATAGAAGTCCAGGTGATGGAATATCCCGAACCGCTCCCGCAAGGGGTTTGTCAGCAGCCCTGCCCGGGTGGTGGCGCCGACCAGCGTGAACCGCTTCAGGGCGAAGTTGATCGGCTTCGCGAATGCCCCCTTGTCCAGCGTGAAGTCGATGCAGAAATCCTCCATCGCCGGATACATGAATTCCTCAACGATCGTCGGCAGCCGGTGCACTTCGTCGATGAACAAGACCTCCTTGTCCTCGAGGTTCGTCAGGATTCCCATCAGGTCGCCGGGGCGCGTGAGTGCGGGGCCCGACGTCTGAACGAGCTTGGACCCCATCTCGGCGGCGATGATGTGGGCCAGGGTGGTCTTGCCGAGGCCCGGCGGGCCGTACAGCAGCACGTGCTCCAGCGGCTCGCCCCGCCGCAACGCCGCGCCCAGCGAAATCTTCAGCCGCTGCACGAGCGCCTTCTGCCCGATCAGGTCATCGAGCCGCCCTGGCCGCAACGACCAGTTGAAGCTCTCGTCCTCAGCGGAGAGGGCCGCGCCTGTTACTATCCGCTCGCGTGCCATTGCTTGCATTCATCCGGCTGTTGGACTTCGCTGCGTGCTGCAGGGGCGCACGGCGTGTGCCCCAGGGAGCGGACGCCGTCCGCCCCTACCTGCTCCGCTGGAGCCTGAAGACTTCCTGCAGCAGCCCCTGCATCGTCTTGATGTTCCTGTTGGCGGCCATCGCCTTCCCGATCATTGCGTCGGCTTCGGCTGCCGTGTACTGGAGCTGGATCATGAGAATCTGGCGGGCCTCCTCGGCCAGCTCGGAATCAGTTTCGCCCGCCGGTTGCTGCTCCGCCCTGGTTTCCGTGGCGATGGCAAACTGGGCCAGCTTGCCCTTCAACTCCGCGATCACGCGGTCGGCCGTGCGCGCGCCGATCTCCGGCAGCGTCATCAGCAGGCTGCGGTTGCCCGTCTCGATCGCCCGCACGATCTGCTCGGTGGGCAGACTGAAGGATCGCAACGCCTTCTTCACGCCCACGCCCTTGACGGTGGTGAACGCCCGGAAGAACTCGCGGTCTTCCTCTTTCAGGAATCCGATGAGCCGCGGGACCATGTGCCCGCCGTTGAACCCGCCTTCGATGTAGTGGATGGTGAAGAACTCCACCTGGTCTTTCACCATCTTCTGCAGCGAGGCCGCGATATTCGACGGCACCAGCACCTCGTAGACCATTCCGCCCGCTTCGAGGTATGCGGCTTCCTCGTCGACTGAGCTGAGATTGCCCTTGATCCGTGCGATCAACCCCGATTACTCCGGCCGATTTTGCTGGGTATCACAGGAGATTGCTGCATCAAGATGCTGCGGGACAGGACATTCGCGTGGCAGAGCGCCGCGGCCAGGGCATCGGTCACATGGTCGGGCTGATCGACACGTGCGAGCCCGAGCGATGCCTGCACCATCCGCTGGACCTGCATCTTGCCGGCCCTGCCGCTGCCGGTGAGTGCCTTCTTGATCCGTGTCGGCGCGTAGCTCGCCACCGGCAGGTCAAGCTCAGCCGCCGCAAGGAAGACGACCCCGCGGGCGTGTCCCATCAACGTCGCCGTTGTCGGATGATCGTAGTGCGTGTAGAGCTCTTCTACGGCAACGGCATTCGGCTTGAACTCGTCAATGACCTGCCTGATTTCGCTGTATATCTTGCGGATGCGCTGCTCGAGCGGATCGTCCTGTTCCGTCCGAATTACGCCGGCTTCAACGAGTTTGCAGGCAGCCCCGGACACGTGAATCACGCCGTAGCCGGTGGTCACAAGCCCGGGATCAATGCCGAGTATCCTCACGATATCCCCCGGATTCCCCCGAGTTCAGTCTATATTATACCACCAGTAGGGGCCGTTGTCAAGTCATCGACGAGATATTGCCCACGCTTGCTTACCTATCGTCAGAATCCCGGAATATCTTTAACGGTAGCCGGAAATGGGGGCGGGCAGGCGTGGGGCTTGCGGCTTGCGGCTTGGGACGGGGGCACGAGGCGTAAGGCGTGGGGCCATGGGAAGTGCTTCGAGTCCACTGGGTCCACTGGGTCCACTTGGTCCACTTGGTCCACTTGGTCCACTGGGTCCACTTTGCGGGCGGGGCGGCGGCTGGTGTCAGGCCGCAGGCCGCAAGCCCTAAGCCGCAAGCCGCAAGCCCTTTGCCTCCCTTTCACGCTGACAAATGCTTACATCGCGCGCGCGAAAATCGCTTGACTCACTTTGGGGCCGGTGCTATAATCCGGTTGCGATTTTTGCACTACACTCTCGTTCATCCCTGCCGCGAGGTTTTCCGTGATGAAGACATGCTTCCGAATCGTGCTTGCACTCTCGCTCACCACACTATTCTGCACCGCTGGAACGAACGGCGGCGAACCAGACAAGCCGGACGCAGACGTGCCGGTGATCGACTCCATCTCGCCGGAGTGGACGCCCCTCGGCCGCAGCGCGGAGATCGTCATCAGGGGCAAGGCTTTCAGCGTCGACAAGTCCCGCCCCACCGAAGTGTACGTGAACAAGGTTCCCGCATCCTACAGCACCGTGATGTCGCCCACCGAGATCCGCGCCATCGTGCCTGCCTCCGACAACGCCGGCTACGTGCAGATCGAGGTGCGCAACCCCGACCAGCAGTCGGCCACGCGAGACTTCCACTACGGGCCGATCCGCAAGGGCATTGCCGGCGGCATGCTCGAACGCTTCACCAACTTCGGCGGCCGCTTCAGCCTGGGTGGGCCGACGATGTACGCGATCCTGGTGCTCTCCGTCCTCGGCCTGGCGTGGTTCATCCACTGCCTGATCTACCTGCGGCCGTCGCGGCTCGTTTCCGAAAGCTTCACCCGCCAGATCGTCTCGCTGCTGGGCAACGGCGATTTCGGCGAGGCGCAGAAGGTGTGCGAGAAGGACCGCAGCCTGCTCAGCCGCATCGTGCTCGCCGGGATCAGGCGGGCCGGCGAGAGCACGCAGAAGATCACCGAAGCGATCGAGGCAGCCGGTTCCCGCGAAGCCGCCACCCTCTTCCAGAAGATCAGCTACCTGTCGAACGTCGGCGTGGTCTCGCCGATGCTGGGGCTGTTTGGCACGGTGCTCGGCATGATCATGGTGTTCGACCAGTTTGCCCAGGCCGAAGGGCCGCGGCAGATCATGCTGGCGCGGGGCGTGTCGCTCGCACTGTATACCACGGCCTTCGGCCTGATCGTCGGCATACCCGCCATGTGCGCCTACTATTACCTCCGCGGCCGCGTCATCAGGATTGTCGTCGACATCGAGGAAGAGGCTGAGCAAGTCGTCCGGGCACTGAGCGCGAAGAGGAGCTGACATGAACTTCCGCGGCAACGTCGAAGAAGGCGACGGAATGTTCCAGATCGCGCCGATGATCGACATCGTGTTCATCATGCTCACCTTCTTCGTGGCGGTTTTCGGCATGCAGCAGACCGAGCGCGAGATGGAGGTCAAGCCGCCCGTCTCGTCAAGCGGCACCGTGGTCAGCCGCACGCCATACGACATCGTGATCAACGTGAAGCAGGACGGCTCGCTGACGGTGAACCGCAAAGTGTGGACGATCCCCGAGCTTCGCGACCGCCTCCAGATGCTGTCGTCGGCGAGCGGCGGCCAGACCACCGTGCTCATCCGCGCCGACGCCATGACCATCCACCAAAACGTGGTCAACGTGATGGACGCGTGCATGAGCGCGAACATCAACCGGTTTTCATTCCTGACGATCGAAAAGGACGGGAAGGCCAAGTGAAGACAACCGGCACCCCGGGGCGAGTTCGGGAAATCCTCATGTCAGGCGGGCAGGCTGCGCTGGTGGTGTCGGTCATCGCGGTGATCATCGTAGCCGCGGCCGGCCCGGCCCGCGCGGGCGAGACCGACCAGGCCCGCCAGCTTTTCGACTTCGCCGACCGCCTCCGCAGCGAAGGCCTGCACAAGACCGCCATCCCCCAGTTCGAAAAGCTCCTCAAGAGCTACCCCCAGCACGATGTCATCCCGGACGCCATCTTCCGCCTCGCCGACTGCCACTACCAGCTCAAGCAGTACCCGCAGGCGATCCTCTACTACGCCGAGCTGACCACGAAGTACAAGGACAAGCCGATCTACGCGCAGTCGCTGCAGCGCCTGGGCCAGTGCAAGATGCTGATCGGCGACGTCGACGGCGCGCTCGCCGCCTTGAACGAAGTGCCCAAGCTCAACCCCGACAAGGACCTCCTCCTCGGCACCCACTACCTGATCGGCAAGACCTACTACCTCAAGCAGGACTTCGCCCAGAGCTACCAGGTGCTCTCGATGCTGGCGGCCGACGCCTCGCCGGAGAACAAGTATCGCGGCATGGCACTGATCATGGCCGGCGACGCCGCACTCCGGCTCAACAAGCCGGACGACGCCATCAAGGCGTTCACCACCTTCCTGCAGGTGGAGCCGGACTCGCCCGAGCGCGACGAAGTGCTCGTCCGCGCGGGCGACGCCTACCGCTCGGTCAAGAACTATGAACAGGCCAACAAGCACTACACACAGGTGCGGGCCGGCTCGCCGCTCGCTGCATCCGCGCTCGAAGGAAGTGCCCGCAGCCTCTTCATGCTGCAGAAGTTCGACGACGCCCTCAAGCAGGCTTCCGAGCTGATCGCGAAGTACCCGCAGAGCACGCTGCTTCCCAGCGGCTTGCAGATCGCCGGAGCCTCCCATTATGAATTGAAGCACTACGATCTGGCCGCGCCGCTGTTCCAGCGGATCCTGCAGGAATTCCCGAAAAGCGAGTTCGCCGAGACCGCCCTCCATCGCCTCTGCTGGACCTGGCGAATGACCGGCGAAGCACGAAGCAACGACCTGATCGCCTCGTGCAGCACCTTCCTCAACACCTACCCGCAAAGCCCGCTCGCCGGCGACGTGATCTTCCTCCTCGGCGAAGGCAGGCACTGGGCAAAGGACTACTCCAAGGCCATCGACAGCTACGCCAAGGTGCCGAAGGACAATCCTTCCTACCGGCTGGCGCGCTTCATGATCGCCGCCTGCCAGGAGGAAGCCGGCGACGTGAAGAAGAGCCTGGAGACGCTGGACGCGTTCATCGCCGAATTCGCCGCCACCCCCGACGCCGAAGTGGCCTACCAGCGGTCGATCAGCCTGCTGCTGCAAGAGAAGGACTACGCGGCCTCCGAGAAGAAGTGCAACGACTACCTTGCGAAGTACCCCAACGGCAAGTTCGCGGCCGACGTGACCTACCAGAAGGCGGAGAGCCTGCGAATGCAGGGCCGGCACGACGAGATGTCGGCCGCGTTCAAGACATTCCTGTCCATGCCCGGCTCCGAACCCCGCAAGGGGATCGCCCTCTACTGGATCGCCCGCGCGGCACAGGCCAAGGGCGACGGATTGCGGGCACAGGCCGCAGACAAGGCGGACCTCGACGAAGCCGCTGCCGCCTCCGATCTCAACAAGCAGGCGCTCCCGCTCATCAACGAAGCCCTCCAGACCTACCAGGAATGCGCCAAACTCGGCGGCGACACCGGCACGCTGTCGTCCGTGCGAATGGCCGAATGCCACTACGCCATCGGCGGAGCCACTACTGCCATCGCCGAGCTGGAGCAGGATGCCGCCCGCAAGCTGGAGCAGGAGCAGGGCAAGGATGCCGCCGCCAAGTCACTTGAGCAGGTGAAAGCCCTCCAGGATCAGGCCGCGGCAAGCTACCGCACGGCCGCCGAGCTTTACCTGAAGATCATCACCACCGACGTGAAACTGGTGACCAATGCCCGGGCGTTCATCTGGGCGGGCACCGTGTTCCAGACGGCCCGCGAGCGCGACAAGGCCGTTGCCATTTACTCGAAACTGCTGGAGGTCGACCCCGAGGGCGAGTTCGGCGGGAAGGCACTCCTCCAACTGGGCGAGGCCTATGCCAACGAGCCTGACCCTGATTGGGCCAAGAGCTACGCCAACTTCGACAAGCTCGTCACGCGGTACAAGGAGAGGCTGAAGAAGGATCCGAAAAGCCCGGTGCCGCTGTTCCAGCACGCGCGATTCGGAATGGCGCGGGCGTTGCGGTTCCAGAAAAAATTCGATGACGCCGCCATGATCCTCGAGGACGTGGTGGTCAAGACGCCCGAGGGCGAGAGCCTGAATGCGAACGCGCTGCTGCAACTCGGGCACGTGCAGTACGCGCGCGGCGAGCTTGCCCGGGCACGCGAGATCTTCGGGCGCGTCGGCCTGCTGTATGACGACCCGCAGTCAACGCCCGAGGCACTGTTCTGGGCGGGCAAGTCCACCGCCGATGCCGGCGAAGTGCTCGAAGGAGCCAAGCTGTGGGCGTTGCTCCTCCGCAAATACCCCGCCACCAAATGGGCAGAGCTGGCACAGAAGGAACTCAACAATCGCGGCATCGTCCGCGACGAGAAAGGTAACATCAAGGAGTGAAGAAGAGGGGATGGGGCGATGGGGGGGCGGGGGGATGGGGAGGTGGGGTGATGGGGAGAAAAGAACATGTCCATTGGGTCCACTGAGTGCACTGAGTCCATTGCGTCCATTGCGTCCACTTGGTCCACTTGGTCTACTGTGTCCACTTGGTCCACTTGGTCCACTGTGTCCTATAGCCTGTAGCCCGTACCCTGCAGCCTGAATCCATGACGAGCACCTATTCATCACTATCCGCGTTGCGACTGCCGATCGTGCTATCGGTGATCATTCACCTGGTGGCAACGATGGTCGTGCCGCTCGGGTCGGCGGTGAACCTTCGCGTGCTCCGCAACGAATACAAGAAGAAGTTCAAGACCATCGAGATCCAGCGGATCAGGGAGGAGCCGCCTCCGCAGCCGGAGCCGCCGGCCGAACCCAAGGAGCTGGTCACCGTCTTCAGCGATATCCTCTACAATCCCGACCTGAACGACCGCGTCACGAACGCGGTGGTGAAGGCGGCGTTCGACATTCCGCAATTCTCGGAAGTGACCAGCAGCCACAAGACGCCCGACATGAACGTATCGCGCCGGGGGTTCTCCGATCAGTTCGTCAGCAATACCATCAAGGCTGGCGACCCAGCCGGGGTGGTGATTCCGGTGTCCGCACCGCGCAAGGTGAAGCACGTGCGACAGGAGCTTGATCTCGACAGGACGCTTGCGAAGGCGGGCCGCGAGCAACTGACGGTGCCGGACGGGTTCGGCTCGGCCGCGGGCGGAGGGATCGGGATTCGCTCGGTAGCCGCGTCGCCGCCGCTGCCGCTGCCGTCCGTCCGCGAGAAGCCCGCCGCCGGCACGCCGACCTTCGACATCGACAAACGGCCGCTGGCCCCCGGCGACGTCCTGCCCGCCGGCAAGGTGGTAAACACCGCCGATATCGCCATCGCCGTTGCCGCCTACGCGAGCCCCGATGATCCGTTCCCGTTCATCCAGATCATGCTCACTGCCCAGGAGAGCAAGCAGCTCAAACCGGTGCCCAAGGACGTGATGTTTGCGGTGGACGTGTCGCTGAGCATGTCGGAAACGAAGATCAACGAGGCCCGGCTGGCCGCGTCGCAGTACCTGCCGGAGCTCGGCCCGAACGACCGATTCAACGTCGTCATCTTCAGCGAGAGCATCAAGAGGGCATTCCCTGACTTCGTGGAGCCGACGCCCGCGAACATCGAGCAGGCCGTGGCCTTCATCAAGAAGATTCCGATGGAGATCAAGACCGACGTCTACTCCGCGATCCAGTCGATCTGCAGCTCGCTGCCGGAGACGAAGCGCCCGTGCAACATCTTCCTCATCTCCGATGGCAAGGGCACGCAGGGCGTGCGGGATGCGAAGCGGATCCTCATCGATTTCGCGGCGGTGCTGCCGCCGAACGTGAGCATCTTCACGTTCGACTCGGGCGGGGGCGGCAACCGCTACCTGCTGGACCTGCTATCGTGGGTGAGCCGCGGGCAGTCGGTTCTCCTGCCGCAGGCCGAGGGCGCATCGCAATCACTTGTCCGACTCGCACGCCTGCACGATAAGCCGGTGCTGTCGTCGCTGAGGGCGGTGTACGCAAACCTGAACCCGGAGGAGTGCTACCCGCGCAACCCGGCCTGCCTCTACAAGGACCAGCCGATCGTGCTGTACGGGCATTGCGAGACCACCTCGAACATCGCCCTGCAGATCGTGGGCCAGGCCGACGAGGGCGAGCGGTTCTTCTTCCAGAACATCGTGATTCCGCAGCCCGATCCCCGCAACCAGCACATCGCCCGTGAATGGGCGCGCGGCAAGATTCACTACCTGATGTCGCGAATGGCCCGCAGCGGCGACGATCCCGCCCTCATCAAGGAGATCAAGCAGCTCGGGCAGAAGTACGCAGTGCCCACGCCGTATACGGATTGAGCCGCGGTCTGTGCACCGTGTACGGAACCAACGAGTTTCCGATTCGCTTTCCCGGCTTCTGACTTCTGACTTCTGGTTTCTGATTTCCGGTCTTCATCCCTATGAAGAAAACCCTCACCCTCCTCCTCTCCTTCATCCTTCCCGGCATCGGGCACATCAGCAACGGGCGGATCGCCGTGGGCGTGGCGTTCTTCCTGGGCGAGGTGATCGTCGCAAACTGCTACGCGTGGCTGATCCTGCCGTTCTACCGGGCGGCCGAGCCGTTCGCGATGCCCGATCCCACGGTTGCGTGGAAGTCGACGCTCGCCATCGCGTGCTTCATCGTGCTGTGGATCGGTTGCCAGGGCCACTTGGTCTATCTGCTGTATCTGCGCGATCCGGAGCGTTTCGCCGATGAAAAGGAACTGGCATTTCGCGAAGGTTTGCGGTATTATGTACGTGACGAACTTCCCGAGGCTATCCGCCAGTTCGAGCGCGTCCTGTACTACGACCCCTTCGACCGTGATGCGTACTTCCACCTCGGCGTATGTTTCAGCCGCGCCGGCAGATACGGCAGGGCCAGGCGCCGCTTCAAGAAGTGCACCGAGCTCGACGATGACCACAAGTGGGCCGAGGAAATCACCGACGAGCTCGAGCGGATCCGGGAGGAGCTGAAGCACCGGAAATCATCCATCTGACCACGTGTGTTTTCACCACGAAGACACGAAGGGCACGAAGAAACACGAAGAGGAAGAGGAAAACATGATCGTAGGGGCGAACCATCGTGTTCGCCCGGCCCTGGAATGACGTCCCCTGCAAACAGCCTCGCTGGAGTGTCGCGTGGACAAGATCGCCTACCTGTTGCTCGCCGCGTGCCTGTTCTTCATGAACACGCAGAAGAGCATCCCCATACCCGCCGGCAAGCACCCGATCTACCTGGGCATCGTGGACATCCTGATCTGGATCGCGTTTGCCGT
>DATKYA010000409.1:0-4696 GCA_035528775.1 Planctomycetota bacterium
GAACTTCTGGCCGGCCGACGCCCCCACATTAGGCCCCAACGGGCCGTGCGGGCCATGCTCCGAGATCCACATCGATTCCACCGGCAAGAGCTGCGGGGCGCCCAAGTGCGACATCACCTGCCCCTGCAAGCGGTTCATCGAAGTGTGGAACCTGGTGTTCACCCAGTTTGACCGCAAGGACGGCGGCGCGCTCGATCCGCTGCCGAACAAGAACATCGACACCGGCATGGGCCTGGAGCGGATGGCCGCCGTGATGCAGAACGTGCGGATGAGCGCCGACACCGACCTCTACGTGCCGATCATCCAAAAGATTGCCGAGCTGCTCGACACCAGGTATGACAAGTCGAAGCCCGAGGCGGTGAAGATGCGCCGCATCGCCGACCACACCAAGGCAATCGTGTTCTGCATCGCCGACGGCGTTCTGCCCTCCAACAAGGGCCGCGGCAGCGTTGAACGCCGCCTGCTGCGCCGGGCCGTGCGCGATACCATCGACCTCGGCGAGAACAAGCCCTTCCTCTACAAGCTCGTCCCGATCATCACCAGGACGATGGCCGATTTCTACCCCGAGCTGGTCGACCGCCGCGAGAACATCGCCCGCATCATCCAGATCGAGGAAGACCGATTCCACCAGACGCTCGAGCAGGGCGAGAAACTCCTGCAGGACATGATCGCCGAGCTGAAGGCGAAGAAGCAGCAGACCCTCAGCGGCAAGAACGCCTTCCTCCTGTACGACACCTACGGCTTCCCGCTCGAGATGACGGAAGCCGAGCTCGCGGAGCACGGCCTGGCGGCGGACCGAGCCGGCTTCGAGGCGGAGATGGACCGCCAGCGCGAGCTCGCCCGCAGCAGCACGACGATGGGCGAGATCTTCCACGTCGGCCCGCTCAGCGAGCTGAAGGGCAAAATCGAACCTACGAAGTTCGTCGGCTATACGCAAACCGCCCTCACGGCCCGCGTGCAGGCGATCGTGGCGGAAGATATCCTGGCGGACCGCGCCGCCGAGGGCGAGGACGTGAGCGTGGTGCTCGACGCCACCCCCTTCTACGGCGAGGCGGGCGGGCAGGTGGGCGACCACGGCACCTTCACCTGGGAAGGTGGCGAGATGGCCGTCCGCGACACGCAGCGTGCCGATGGCCTCATCCTCCACGTCGGCCAGATGCTGCACGGCGTGCTCGAGAAGGGCCAGCTCGTCAACGTGGAAATCGACACCGAGCGGCGTGCCGGCATTCGCCGCAACCACACCGCCACGCACCTGCTCCACTACGCCCTGCGCGAAGTGCTCGGCAAACACGTGGAACAGGCCGGTTCGCTCGTGGCGCCGGAACGATTCCGGTTCGACTTCACCCATTTCTCCGCGATCAAGAAGGACGACCTGAAGGCCATCGAGCAGATCGTGAACGAGGCGATCATCCGCAACCTCCCGGTGCAGACCTACGAAACATCGCTGGAGGAGGCAAAGAAGGCGGGCGTGATCGCGCTTTTCACCGAGAAATACGGCGACATGGTTCGCGTGGTACAGGTGGGCGAGATCAGCCAGGAGCTGTGCGGCGGCACGCACGCGGAGCACACGGGCGAGATCGGCCTGATCAAGATCGTCGGCGAGGAATCGATCGCGGCGGGTGTGCGGCGCATCGAGGCGGTCACCGGCCCCGCCGCACTGCACGTGTTCGAGAAGCAGGCCGAGATCCTGGAGCGCGTCTGCGCCGAGCTCGGCGCTCCGGCCGACCGGCTGGTCGACCGCGCCGCGAAGCTCGTGGCCGAAAACAAGGACCTCCGCAAAGAACTCGCCGCCCACAAGCAGAAGAGCGAGGCCGAGATGATCGACGAGATCATCCGGGGAGCCGCGAAGGTGAACGGCCATGACCTGGTGGTGGGCGAGCTGCCGGAATCCGACATGAACGCCCTCCGCGCGGCGGCCGACATCTTCCGCAAGAAGGTGAGCTCCGGCGTGCTGGTGCTCGGGTCGGGGCTGGCGGGGCGCGTTTCGCTGGTGGCCGCGGTGACAAAAAACCTTACCGATCGCGTGAGCGCGACGAGTATAATAAACGGCATTGCCCCGATCGTCGGGGGCGGTGGGGGCGGCCGGCCCGATATGGCCCAAGCCGGCGGCAAGGACCCATCGAAACTTCCCGAGGCGCTCGAGAAGGCAAAGGAGATCGTCAAGAAGGGCCTGGAAAACTAGGTCTCAGCCTGGATGCTGGAAGACGAAGCGATTCGGAAAGCCAGACCGGCCGTGTGCCGGCAGACTTGTGGCTTGTGGCCTGTGGCTTGTGGCTTGCGCGGCGGAACTGACGCTCACGCCTCACGCCCCACGTCTCACGCCACCTGCCCGATCTGGGGTTTATCTGCCTGGGGACTTGACATCGCCGCTCCGTTTGCCTATACTGGGCATGCATGAGCGAGTCTGAAACAGCCGGCCTGCGGCGGATTGTGCCGCGTTTTCCGCAATGAATGTGCTGCACGTAAGCACTTCCCGGCTCGCGCCTCGCACGATTCATCGTCCAGCGTCCTATTCAAGGCATACAAGGAGGTTCAGATGATGAACGACTCAGATGCCTGCCCGAAGGCGTTTACGATGGCGATCTTTGAGGGCGCACCGCGGCCGCCCGCGGATGAGGAAAGCAGATGCGTCGTCTGCGGCGAGACGGCCGACCGCATGCTGCGGTTCGCCGATTTCACCCGATTGCAGCCGCTCGAGATGCGATGGTGCGAACGCTGCTGGCGGCAGTCGCTGGAATCGGGCAAGCTCGCCAACCCCCTCCAGCACCTGGGCATGAACAACTCGGTCTCGCCGGCCTACCTGGTGTCGGAGTTGAGCCTGACCGAGCTGCCGCTGCCGGAGGCCCTGGAGCGCCTCTACACCGCCTGCGATCAGCTAAAGGGCGGATGCATCCGCTGCTGCGGCTCGTCTGACCTGCCGCTGGTCGGACCGGTGAGGATCAAGTCGCAGCCGCTCGGCAGCACGCTCGACAGCATGCTGGGACCGGTCGGGCTGAAGTGGGACATCTGCCACGGCGTGCTGCTGATCGCAGCGTCCAGCGACGAGATCGAGAAGCTGAAGCAGAAGGAATTGGGCCCGGACGAGCAATCCGGCCCGAAGTGAACGCCCCGTCCGGTTCCGCGCGGAGGATCGAAGGCAATCATCTCTTCGAGATGAACCGGCTGTTTTTCACGTAGCAGCGCCATTCGTGTTCCGCTGCCATCCTGATTCCGACACGCCTCGCCCACACCACGTCTTCCACGACGATCCCGCGGTCTTCGATGTGGAAATGGTCTTTCCTGGTCAGGTCCGCGCCGTTGCAGTGCCTGCCGATCGCCATGGCCTGGCAGAGCTTGCCGGGCCCTGAGGCGAGCGCGCGGAGATTGTCGGTGCCGCGGCGGCTGCGCATCAGCTCGATTCCCTCAAGCGGCTCGACTGCCCGCACCAGCACGGCCTCCGCCATGCCCTCCGGCTGCGTGACCGCGTTGAAGCAGTAATGCATGCCGTAGGTGAAGTAGACGTAGGCGTGGCCGGGCGGGCCGAACATCACCTCCGTGCGGGCGGTGCGCCCCCGGGCCGAATGGCACGCCGCGTCCTCCGGTCCCAGATAACTCTCCGTTTCCACAATGATTCCCGAGCAAACTCCCTCGGCGGTCCTGTGTACCAGCACCTTGCCCAGGAGCTGCCGGGCCACGTCGAGCGTGGGCTGCAGGTAGAACGAACGGGGAAGAATCTGGAATGATGAATGATGAACGATGAATGATGAATCCCGAGCGCGGCACTCCGGTTCCCGGCTGTCACCATTCACGTTCTTCTTCGAGCGCTTGATGTCCTCTTGACCTCTTTTTCTTCTTTCAGCGTTCATCATTCATCATTTCCGCCGTCGGTTTCACATCCGGGTGCAACTCGGCGTGGATGACCCACGCGCCAGCCCGGCCGAGGTCGCGAGCGTCGCGCAGCCAGTCGCAGGCGGGGCGGGCGATCACGCCGTGGCCCCAGAACGCGCGGGCAGGCTTCAGGGCGATCAGCTTCTCGACGCTGGCGAGGGTGGAGTCGACTGAAAATCCTTCGCTGCCGGCCCATCCGGGATTGCCATTCGAGCCGATCAGATCGCCGGTGAACGCGGCGAGGCCGTCCGCCGTCTCCACGAGGTAGCTGGCGCAGCCGTCGGTGTGGCCGGGCGTGTAGACGACGCGGACGTCGATCCCGCACAGGCTGATGATCTCGCCGTTGGCCGGCGTGAGGTCGACGGGCGTGGGAACCACGCATTCGGGGTATTCGTACCACACCTGGTGGCCGCCCGCCCGCAGGATTTCGGCGGTCCGCGGCGCCGCCAGCAGCTTCATGCCCCGCCACCGGAACCGATTCGCCCCGAGGCAGTGATCCACGTGGCAGTGCGTGATGAGGCAGAATGGCACGTCGTCCAGCCGACGGCCCGTGCGCCGGATTCCTTCGATAACCTCCGCCTCGACTTCGCCCGAGCCGGGGTCGATCAGGACCGCGCCGTCCGGGCCGTCAATAAGGTAGCTTGTGCATTGAAGCCTTGCACCGGAGTGAACGACGTGAATGGTCGGCAGATCTTTCCTGTTCATTGTGGTTTCCAGCCTCGGAACGGGTTGCTCGTACGCAGGGATACGCAGAGCAGAAGCTTAGCAGACGGGGCGGTGGATTTCAAGGATAAGTTGCGGCCGGCGGTTGGGGGCGGGATCGCTTTCG
>DATKYA010000410.1:0-6000 GCA_035528775.1 Planctomycetota bacterium
GCACCTCGTGCACGCTGAAGGCTATCGCCTGCAAGACCAGTATGGACAACAGCTCCGTTACCAGCGGCGATTACAACATCGTGGACCTGCCGGGCGACGTGAACGGCGACTGCGTGGTGAACATCCTCGACTTGATCGCCATCCGCAATCGGCAGGGGCAGGACCCCGCAATCGGTGAGAACGGGAAATATGACATCAACGGTGACGGCAGGATCAACATCCTTGACCTGATCCTGGTGCGGAACAGGCTGAACACGCAGTGCCCGCAGTGAGCTTATGGCTTGCGTGATTGAGAACATCCCGAGCCCGTGGGCCGCCTCTGACTGCCGCTCGGGCCGGAACGACCACCACAGGGGCGGGCACCGGAAGTATCCTGCCGCTTGCCCGCCCCGAAGCCTTGTGTGCCTCTGATGGGAGGAGGTCACTGCACGGCGGCCGGTGCGGATTCCTGATTCGTGGTGTTTTCGCGGCTGCAGTCCGGATAGGGGGCATGTTCGAGCAAGGAACGTGATGGCTGCGTGAAGCACGATTGCAGCCCTCAGATGATTGCGGCCGGAGGTACCCGAGCGCGATACCGACGATGGCGACGGTCGACCTCCTCGGATGCCCCCGGCCTGCATGGCGTCAGGATGGATCACCTTCCGGAGAAGGCGGCTCGGCGGGTTCCGGTGAATCACCAGTGTCCATCGCCGATTCGATCGCCTGTGGTGCCGGGGATTCGGAATCTCCCGGCCCCGGGGCGGGCGGCTCGGCGGGGCCGGCTGGCCGTGCGGGTCGCTTCCGGCTCGCCCACGCCCCGGCGGTGGCCGCCGCGAACAGGCACACGAAGATTCCCGCGGCATAGAGCCAGCTGCGCCTCGTGCGGGCTTGCGTCTCGCGGCTCGCCCTGAACGACACGTGCATCGGCGTGTTCGGGTTCACCTGCAGGGCGCGGTTGAACTCGAGTTGCCGGCCCCGCAGGGGCACGTTGATCACCAGTTGGATCGGCGTACCCGCGGCGGCCTCCTGCGTCTGGATGAGCCGCGTGGTGATCCGCTCCAGGTTCTCGCTGTCGTCCTTGCTCAGCGAATTGGTGAGCCGTTCGGCGTCTGCCGTGTTGAAGCGGTCGCCAAGGTCGGCTGCCGCCTTGCCCTGTGCTGCAGGCTCCGGTTCGTTGCCTTCCGAGCGAAGCCTGCCGCGGCGGCCGATCAGCCCCACCACCGCCTGCTGGCGGATCAGGTTGTTGAGCTGCACGCGGGCGTCCTCGTTCAGCGCGGAATCGGAGAACGAGTAGTTGTATGCCGATTCCAAGGCCTGTCGGGCCTGATACTGCTCGCCCTGCTGCGCCAGCTTGTTGCCCCTGGTCTGCAGCTCCATCGCCTGCTGCAGGTCCTTCACATTCGCCTGCTGCACCTCCGACTCATAGGCGTTGATGTCGTATTCCGTCACGACCGGCCGTTTCAGCAGGTCCTCGTTTGCGGTCAGCGTGCCTTCGAAGTCGGAGTAGTCGTAGCCCTCGGGCACGAAGAACTCCCATTGAACATTCTTGAGCGGCAGGTCGAATTCCGGCCCGGCGTAGCTCTGCAGTCGTTGCTTCCAGGCAAGCGAACGCGGCAGGATATAGACGAGATCGACGGACACCGGCAGCTCGCCCGACACTGCCTGCGCCAGCGGAATGAGCACCACGTCGTTGCCGGGCGGGCCAGCATTGCCTGGGCCCTTGCCTGCGACCGCAGCTTGCGGCAGCCGCGATGGTGCAACCGACCGGCGGTTCACCAGCAGCGACCATATCTGCGCGCCCGGCGGAAGCGTTGCCTGCAGGTTGCGTTTGCTCCCCACGCGAAGCTGCATCTGCAACTGGTTGATGCTGTCGCCGAGCTCGTTGACCACGGTCACCAGCCCGGCATGCAGCACCTCGGCCTCGAGCAGTGCGGCCTGGGAATGGCGCGTCGCCTTGAACGCAAGTTCCCAGTTGGCCGCGGTGCATGCATAGCAGAAGGCGGCATCGGAGAGGTCGCCCGCGCCGAAGTCGCCGGGCAGGCTGCGGGTATCGGCGGGCTGAAGCATCTCGCCGGCCGTCAGCTTGGCAAGCTCCACGCGATCGGTGGCATACACAACGATGTGCCCGCGCTGCATGTCGGGCGTGATCGCCTTGGCCGGCAGCAGCTTCACCTCGCCGGCAGACCGGTCGAACTGCGTCTCATACTCGATGCGCAGCGGGTAGGGGCGGTCGAACCACTTGTGGGCCAGCTCCACCCGCCAGCGGACTGTAGGGGCAGGCCCTTGTGCCTGCCCAGGGCGGACGCCGTCCGCCCCTACCTGCTCCCGCCGGGCGATGTCCGGGCCGGTCACCACCAAGCCGACCGCATCCTTGGGCACTTCGAACTGGAACTCCTTCGATCCGGCGTTGTAGAGCCTGTACATCAGGTAGTGCGTGTGCCGCACGAGGCCCTCGGTCACGCGAGCGACGTGCAGGAAGTCCACGTTGATCCGCGGCTTGATCACCTCGGTCTGCACGGTGAGGTCCCAGTCGGACTTCAGCAGCTTGAACGCGAGGCTGTCCTGGTTGCGGATACCAAGCTCCAGCGTGTTCAGCTCGCTCACGCCGTTGCGCGCGGCCACGGACATCCGCACGCCGCGATCGGACGAGATGACGATCTGCCCGGAATGCTTCATGGTGCCGGCCACTTCGACGCGCGGCACTTTCACCTCCTTCGGCAACTCGGACTCAGGGCGGCTCATCGCGAGCTTGATCACCACCTGGCCCATGATGCGCGCCTTGAAGTGCACCTGCACCGTGCGGCCGTAGTTGCTGGTGGTATCGTCCCAGTGGCTCACTTCGGCGGCCGTGAGGGCATCGATGTCGTAGCCGGCCGGGAGGTTCAGGTCGGTCGAGAACACCCCGGCCTTCGCGATCTCGATGGCGAGGTTGGAGTTGTAGACCAGCCGGTCGTCGGCAATGGAGAACGTGGTATTCTCCTGGGAACGGATTTCAGGCTGCACCTCGCTCACCTGCACGGCTACGACGTCGGCGGGAGCATTGGTGCGGAAGGCGAAGCGGACGTCCCCCGGCTTCACGTCCGGCATCGACGCCAGCAGCGGGGCCGCATCGCGTATGAAGTCGTCGACGTTCATCTCCTGCGGCTTCTGTTTCAGCGCGAAGTAGACGGCCGGGCTCGCGACGACGCCCGTGGTGCCACGCTGGCTGGCCGCCTTCTCCACCGTCAGGATGCTGATGGAAAGATCGTAGGGCGTCCCTTCCGCCGAGCTCTGCGTGATCACGGTGAGCACCCAATCATCGTGCGCGGGCAGCGCGAGCTTCACCTCGAGGGCATGCGAAGCGGGATCGAACCGCCACGCCCCCACGCCCTTCGCGTCCACGGCGGTCACCGTCATGTTCTGCGGCACGTTCACCTTCACCTCGCTCAGTTCGCCCTGCGCGATCTGGAATCGAATGCGGTGCCGCCCCTCGGCAACGCCCGTGTCGAGCTTGAACAGGCTGACGACCTCGGCATAGAACGAGGTGGCCTCGAGCTTCACCTGTCGCGCGCGGGGTTTCCACTCGAACACGGCGTCGTCGCCCGGCCCGAGGATCGCCCGCGCGACGCTGGCTTCCTCCGTTTCCTCGCGGATGAGGCGGACCGCGTTGGGCGCCTCGATCTGCATGCCCGTCTCCGGCACGCTCAGCTCCACGCGATTGGTGAGCGCAGGGGGGATCGGAGCCCTGAACCGCCGCACCTGGTCGTCGCCCGCCTTGTCCAGCGGGCACAGGAACTTCAGTTCCACGTCGTATTTCCCCTTCCTGTCCACGATCAGCCGGTAGCAGCCGTTCTCAATGGCCGCGTGAACGCTGTCGGAAATCTTCTGCGGCGAGAGCAGGATCGCCCCAGTGCCGAGCAGCGGCACGCGCATCGGCCCCGTCGCCTTGAACTGAAGGTGCAGGTTCATCGCCATGCTATCCTTCTCGGCGGTCAACTGGCACTCCACGTGATCGAGCACCGGGATGGCGGGCTGCGGGGCGGCGATCGCCGGGCGCGTGGCGCTGCAGCCGGCCGCGAGCAGCGCCGCGACAAGCAGTGCGACCACCACGGGCGACGGCAGGGGAGCCTGCCCACGCCGTGCCAATGCCACTATGCCCGCCCACAGGACGAGCGCGGCCGGCACACCCCACGTGAGCAGGTGGAGGAGCACCGGCATTGCCGCCGGGAATTGCGCCGCCGCGCAGACGAAGCACGCAAGCCCCAGTGCAACGAGCGCCCGCCTCGCCGTGGGCCGTCTCCGCAGTATCGCCACGCCGAGCAGCAGGCAAACCACACCCGCCAAGGGCACGATCACGCTGCCCCCCAGCGTGGCGCCGCGCCGCCACGCCGGCACCGCGAATGCCGATACCATCAGCGGAGTCTGCTCGTCCGCATTCAGCACTTGGGTGAACCGCAGCGAGCGGAAACCGTCGGATGCGACTTGCATGCGACTCGTGTTGCCGAGCAATGCAGCGGCGCGGATTCCCACCACCAGCAACAGCACGAATATGATGATCGCGGGATGCAGCCGCGGCACATAGCGCGTAATCGCCAACATAGCCGCAATCGCACCGGCGATGACGATGAGCACGAGGATGATGTCATCCGGGGCATCGAACATGCGGGCCAGGGCCAGCTCCCACCCGACGAGGAGCCTGTTCGCCACCGCGATCACTCCCACGGCGGGAAGCCCGGGGTCGTCGGCCACCATGGTGCCTTGCACCTTCGGGTCGGGCACCACCGCCCAGTCCTTCGGGGCCGTCACCAGCCAGTTCGCGAAAGTGGAGCGCACCGAGCTGCATGGCGCCGTGAGCGCGAATGCTCCGTTCCAGCCGAGCGTGCCGTGCCCTTGCCCGTACTCCAGCTCCACCGTCACCGGCTCGTTCGGATTGCGGTATCGCCGCAGCGGGATCATCAGCTTGCCGGCCTTCTGGTCGAACGACGATGTGACGCGAACAGGCTTCTCCGCGCCCGCCGAGTCGCGCTCGATGATGTGCGTCGTCCACACGCGGGCGCCCTTCGGCATCGACAGCATCAGGAACTGCGAAGACGAGTTCTTCGCCTTATAGCGGATGCGAGTGACAGATTCGGTCTCCCCGTCCTTGCGGATGCTGAGCGTGGTATTCATCTCCGAAACCTCGATCAGCACGGGCAGGAGCTGGTCCGGCTCGTAGAGGTTCACGGTGAGGGTGACGTTGTGAGGCGCGTTCACATATTTCCATGTCTTCAGGATGGGCGCATTCACCATCAGGCGGTAGTTGGCGGGAACCTCGTCGCGGTTGATTTCGATGACGTTGCCGCCCGGGGCATCCTTCGGGGTCAGCTTCGCGTTCACGTGCCCGGCGACGGCGATGTAGCCCGTGCGGGTGTCTACCTGCTCGCACTGCGCACCGCCCACGAGGATGTCGCTGCCGTCGTCGTAGCGCTGGCTGTAGGTGATACCGAGGTTGTAGTCGCCGATCACCTTGCGCTGCAGTCGCACCACCCACTGCTCGCCGTCCTTCTCCCAGATGCTCACGTCGCGGCCGACGAACTCGATGGTCTCCACGTTGTCGGGCAGGCGGAAGTACAGCCTGTCGACAGGCGCGCCGGAGATCACGTAGTTTGCGGTCACGGCGCTGTAGGCCACGCCCTCGCCCAGGGAGATGAGGTGGAGCGCCTCGACGCGGATGCCCGATGCCTTCTTCTGGGCGGTCATCGCGAGCGACCAGCCTTTCTCGCGGAATCGGTAGGCGTATTGGGCGTTGGCCACTTTCATCGGCACGGAGCCGGTGTGCACGTCGCGGAGGCCCTGCTGCCGGGGTGGGTCGAGCTGTACGCCCTCCTCGGCCACGATGGCGATGTAACCGCGCTCGTTCTTCGCCCCGCGGATCGCGAAATCGCCGAACGGCTGCTCCACGCCGAGCGGGCTCTTGCCAAGCTCCATGCGCATGCGGACGAGCGTGCGGCCCTGCACGGGCTTGGTGAAATGCACCTCCACTTCCTGGATGGCCGCGTTGCC
>DATKYA010000411.1:0-6649 GCA_035528775.1 Planctomycetota bacterium
AAAACACGGGAAGAATCAGTGAGAACACGTTCCGCATATCGGAGGCTCCGGTTTCATGGGCCAAACGGTGCAAAACAACAGCCAATGGGCGTGCCATGGCTGATCATGATGAATCATGGCGGCAGCAGTTTCAAGAGGGAATCGCTCGAACCGGAATCGCTCAAACCGGACTCGCTCAGACTCCGAAACCGCCGGAAATCTGCAAACCGCCCCGCGCCGATGCCGTAAACATACCCGGGAGGCTGCGATGATGAACAGGAGGAGTTTTCGCCTGGCGGGATGCGTGCTGCTGGTGGCGGTTGCCGCGTGCAGCCGGCCGGTTCGGCACGACTCGCTGATTGTTGAGGGGGGGCGGCGGACGCTCCCGCTCGACGGCACCTGGCAGATCGCCTTCGACCCCTGCAACACCGGCATCGACGACGGCCGGCAGGAATCGCCGCCGACCGACGTGCAGCGGATCGACGTGCCCGCGCCCTGGCAAAGCACCCGCCACGGGGCCGGCTACGAGGGAACGGCCTGGTACTACCGGGCGTTCGACATATCGTCGGAGCTGCGCGGCAGCCGCCTGCGCCTGTGCTTCGACGACGTGAACTACCGGGCCGACGCCTGGCTAAACGGGCACTACCTGGGCCGGCACGACGGCGGCTACGTGCCGTTCGAGTTCGACGTGACGGCGGCGGCCCGGATCGGCCGAAACGATCTCGCCGTGCGCGTGGTGGAGACGCCGCGGCTGGGCTACGTTGAAAACCTCAACCTATACGAGGTGCCCAACGGCACCGAAACCCGCCACATCAACGTGGGCGGAATCCTCGGCGGCGTGCGGCTGGTGTCGCAGGCGCCGGCCTGGCTGGAGACGGTGTTCTTCGAGCCTGACCCGGCGGCGGCGGCGATCGACATCGCCTGCACGATTGGCTGCACGGAGCGCGGGCGCCGCCTGATCGTGTCGGCGGCTGCCTACTCGGACGACCGCTCCGTGCAGTACGGCGCGGCCGCCGAAACGGTTGATCCCGCGGGCGGGCTGCAGCTCCGCCTGACCCTGAAGCTCCGCGAGGCGCTGCTGTGGTCGCCGGACCATCCGGTGCTGTACCGCGTGGTGGTGCGGCTGATCGCGGGCGGGCGCGACGAGACGGGGGACGTTCTTGACGAGACTGCCGCGGCGGTCGGCCTGCGCACGTTTTCAGCGGTCGACGGCGACTTCCACCTCAACGGCCGCCGCATCGTGCTGAAGGCGGTCGCGTGGCCGCGGTTCTTCCCGTCCACGCTGTCGCTGCCGCCGGACCCGGACTGGTATCGCCGGCAGGTGGAACTCGTGAAGGAGGCAGGCTTCAACGCGCTGCTGGCCGATGGCTCGCCCTTGCCCGAGCATCTTCTGGACGAAGCCGACCGGTGCGGCCTGCTGGTGATCCAGCAGCCAGCCATCGGGTCGGTCCCCGGCGGCGGCGGGCCGGCGGCAGTCGTCGCCGGGCAGGTGACCGGGATGGTGCGGCGCGACCGCAACCACCCGTGCATCGCCGCGTGGGCCGTCTTCAACGGCACCAGCACCGATGAACCCGCCGACGCCCGGCCGCTCACCACCATGATCCGCCAGCTCGATCCGACGCGGCCGGTGATCGACCGCCTCTGGTCCGGCGCGGGCGGCTGCACGCCGGCGGACGGCGGCCCCGCGGTGCCGTGCGTTTCGCTCGAATGGCACCCGGTGTGCCCCGTGGCAGACTCCGAACGCGAGGCCGCCGCCGAGAAGCTCGCGGCCGTCCCTCCCGGAACGCTCCTGCTCGCCCGCTGTGGGTATGGCGGGATCACCGATCTCGACGCGGCCGTCGACGGCTACGACAACCCCGACCGCAACCAGGAAGACTTCCTCCATTTCAGCGAGCTGCGCCAAGCGGTGAGGCGCTCGCTGAAGCAGTGGCCGCTCGACCTGAAATTTCCATCGCTCGACGAGTTTGCAGCCGCCCTCAACGACGCCCACCGCCAGGCCATGGAGGACCAGGCCGAGACCATCGCGGCCGATCCGAGCGTCGACGTGCTGTGCGTGGGCCAGTGGCAGGATTGCGTGCGTGAATCGACCGCCGGGCTGGTGGACCTATGGGGCACGCCGAAACCGGCATACGGCGCCGCACGCAGGCTCACCAGACCCGAGCTGCTCATCCTGCGGCCGGAGCGGCCCACGCTGTTCATCGGCGAGGAAACCCGCATCGACGCCTGGCTGGTGAACGAGCCGTGCTCGGCCGGGCCGGTGACGCTCGCGTTCGAGTACCGGGACCCGCTCGGCACGCGGCTGACCGCGCCGGAATTCCGCATCGAGCTGTCGGGCGAGCGCGTGCAGAAGCTGGGCACATTCGCCGTGGGCAGGCCGGTAGCCGAGGGCCGCCACGCGATCACTGCCCGGCTGAGGCGGTTCGGCGACATGCTCGATGCGGCGAGCACCACCAGCTATTCGATCTCGAGGGAGGCCGCCCGAATCCAGTCGCCGTTCACCGTCTACGATCCAATCGGCACGCTGGGCGCGTATCTTGCGAAGCGCAACGCCCTGGTAAACAACCTCGCCGATTGCGCGGAAGTGTATCCGGTGGTGGTGGCCTCGAGCCTCCGGGATGCGCCGCCGGGCGTGGTGGCGCGGTTCTTCGCCGCGGTGCAGCAGGGCGCGTGGGGAGTCCTGCTGGAGCCGCCGCGGCCGGGCGACGCGTTGCACGCGTGCGGAATGCTCTCGCCGGGCGTGCAGCCGGCCGCCGCGCCCGAGCTCGGCTTCCACGCGTACGCGCTGCGCCATCCGATCTTCGAGGGGCTGCCCGTGGATCCGTTGCTCGGCCGCGAGTACCGCAACGTCATGCCCCGCCAGGCGATCACGGCGACGGCGGAGTTCGACCCGCAGCGCAGTTGGGGAGCGGTGGCCGGGGCAGTTTCCGGCTGCCAGGGCTTCATCGGCCACTGCGTGCTGATCGTGCCGGCGGGCCGGGGCAGGATCGTGCTCAGCACGCTGCGGATCGTGGAAAACCTGGAGAGCGATCCGTTGGCCGAGCGGCTGCTGGCGAACATGATCCGCTACACGGAGCAGGCGGCAGGCCGCACCGAGATGGCGCCGGTTCCGATGGACGAGGTGCGCCGCGTGCAGATGAGCTACGATCGGGCGCTGCACGATGCCGCCCCCGCAAGAAGGCAGTCGGCCCTGGTCGGCCCGTGGCCGCTGAAGCCAGACGGCGGGAACGGCTCGACCTTCGGCACCATCCTGCCGCCCGAGAAGAACCTCGACCCGGGAGCGGTGAACGTGGCACTGGCAGACGCGAGCCTGACTCAGCGCGCCACGACGATCGGATCCGACGGCATGGTGACACTGCCGGAGGAGTTCAGGCGCCCGCAGATCACCGGCTACGTGCTGGCGAATGTCGTCTCGCCGGAGCCGATGGCGGCTCAGCTCATCGTGACCAGCCGTGCTCCGATCCGGGCGTGGTTCAACGGCCGCGAGCGGTACGCCACCCGCGACCCCGTGTCGCGCCTCGAAGGCTGGCAGCCCGCCATCCGCCAGATCGACGCCCGCGTCAGGCTGCGGCAGGGGTCCAACCAGTTGCTCATCAAGTTCAGTTGGCCCGGCGAGCCGTCGTTCATCCAGGTGCATTTCCTCCGCCACGGCGACCCGCTCAGAACGATCGAGTTTCGGGCACCGAAGTAGGGGAGATGAGTTGGGCAGTTGGTCAGTTAGCCAGTTAGCCAGTTAGCCAGTTAGCCAGTAGGTCAGTTTCCGGAGTTACACGGAACCGTCAACCGATCAACCGATTAACTGGTCAACTGAATAACCGATCAACCGATCAACTCATTATCCTTGATTCTCCGCCCGAACCACCCTATCATGTTCCAGGGTCGCAACATTTCCGCGCGGGGCAAACCATGGCGAGCATTGTCGATGAATTCGTGAATCTGCACCGGGACGAGATTGTGAACCTGCTGTGCCGGCTGATCGCGGCGCGGACGGCGAATCCGCCGGGGGACGAGTATCTGGCGGCGCAGATAATGCGCGAAACGCTGGAGCCGCTGGGGATCGCGTGCACGATTCACGAGAAGGAGCCGCGCCGCACGAACGTCACTGCGCGCATCGGCTCGGGCCGGCCCCGGATCGTGATCGCGTGCCACTTCGACGTGGTGCCGGCGGGCGACGGCTGGAGCACCGACCCGTTCGTCGCCGTCGTTCGCGAGGGCCGGGTGTTCGGCCGCGGAGCGAGCGACAACAAGGGGCAGCTCGCCGTCATGCTCGAGCTGGCCAAGCTCCTCAAGCAGCACGAGCGCGGCCTCATCGGCGAGGTGATCCTGGTGGGCGCGGCCGACGAAGAACGCGGCTCCGGGCTCGGACTCGAATGGATGGCCGACGAAGGCATGCTGGAATCCGACTTCGCCATCATCCCGGACATCGACCACGCCATGCAGCAGATCAGCATCGCCGAGAAGGGGGCGCTGTTCCTGAAGGTGACCGCGCATGGCAAGCAGGCCCACGGCTCGACGCCCGAGCAAGGCGCGAGCGCCACGTGGGCGATGGTTGAATTCCTGAACGCGGCGCGCGGGGTGCAGATCGAGTTTGCGACGGACCCGCTGTTCACCCCGCCCACGCGCAACCTGGGAATGATCGCGGGCGGAAGCGCGCCCAACATCGTGGCGGCCCGGTGCGAGGCGCAGCTCGATTTCCGCTACCTGCCGGGCCAGACGGCCGACCAGATCGAATCGGCGTTGAAGGCGGCGGCCGATGGCGCGGCAGCCGCCAACCCGGGCACGAGATTCACCTTCGAGCGCGTGATGATGGTCGAGCCGATGAAGGTGGACCCCGGGCACGAGTTGGTGAAGCGCCTGCAGCGCGCGGCGGCCGATGTGCTGGGCAGCGAGCCGTCGTTCACCGGGCTGTCCGGCAGCACCGTTGCCAAGGCGCTCGTGCGCGTCGGCGTGCCGGCCGTCGGGTTCGCTCCCGGCGACGAGAGCCAGGCACACGCCGCCGATGAGTCGATCGCGATCGAGGACCTGCTGAAGTTTGCGAGGGTCATGGGGAGGTTTCTGATGAAAGACCCCACCCCCGGCCCCTCCCCAAGTGTGGGGAGGGGAGCGCGAAGCTGAAAGCGGAAACCATCCGGGTTGCCTCTTCTCCCCTCTCGACGACCTGGAGCGGGTGCATGGGGATTGCCTCTTCCTCCCCTCTCCATACTTGGAGAGGGGGCAGGGGGTGAGGGCGGTTCATTGTTCGATGTTCCCTGTTCGATGTCTCCTCCTGATGGAATGACGCAATGAGCAATCTTTTCGGCCTGCCGGCCGCATCCGTCTACCTGAAGCCGCGCAAGGCACGACCGTTCTTCTATCGCCACCCGTGGGTCTTCTCGGGTGCGATCGACCGCGTGGAGGGCGAGTGCGACGACGGCGATCTCGTGCGCCTGTGCGACGAGAAGGGCCAGTTCATCGCCACCGGCTACATCAACTCGCAGTCGCAGATCGCGGTGCGGCTGCTGAGCTGGGACGAATCGCGCGCCATCGACGAGCAGTTCTTCCGCGAGAAGCTCCTCCAGGCGAAAGCCCTGCGGGAAGACGTGCTCGCCGTGCACACCGGCACCAACGCCTGGCGGGCGTTCTTCTCGGAAGCCGACGGCCTGCCCGGGCTGATCGCCGACCGCTACGCGGAGTTCCTCGTGGCCCAGATCCAGACGCTGGGCATGCACCTGCGGCGCGACGTAGTGGTGAACCTGCTCGACGAGATCTACCAACCGGCCGGCATCTTCGAGAAGAGCGACCCCGAGATGCTGGCACGCGAGGGCGTGGCGTACCGGTTCGGCTCGTTGCGCGGGGCGGAGCCGCCCGATGCCGTGCGAATCGAGTGCGACGGGATGGCGTTCAACGTGAACATCCGCGGGGGCCAGAAGACGGGCTTCTTCCTGGACCAGCGCGAGAACCGCAAGGTGGCGGCCTGGTACGCCGGGGGCAGGCGCGTGCTCGACTGCTTCTGCCATACGGGCGCGTTTGCGATCTATTGTGCGAAGCTGGGCCGGGCCGAGAGCGTGCTGGGGATCGATTCGTCCGCCGCGGCCGTTGAGCTTGCCGCCGCCAATGCCGCACTCAACGACGTCCGCACCGCCGAATTCCGTACCGGCAAGCTGCCCGGGGCGCTGCGGCACCTGCGGACCGAAGGCAAGCTGTTTGACCTGATCATCCTCGATCCGCCGCAGTATGCCCGCACACGCCTGGGGCTGAAGAGGGCGCTGTTTGCCTATCGCGAGCTGAACGCCGCCGCTATGCGCTGCACCGAGCACGGCGGTGTGCTCGTCACCTGCTCATGCTCGCAGCACGTGTCGGACGACGAATTCGAGCAGACGCTCAACGAAGCCGCCTACGAGGCTGGCCGGTCCGTGCAAATCATCGAGCGCCGCTCGCAGGCCGGCGATCACCCCGTGATCGTGAGCTGCCCCGAAACGCGATACTTGAAGTGCTACGTGTGCAGGGTGATGTGAGGGGGTTGTTGAGGGTGTCTTCGACACGAAGGCACGAAGGCAGGAAGGAACACGAAGAAGAAGGATACGAACGCCCAACGTCGAACGCTCAACGCCGAAGGGAAGAAGGTGTTCAATGGTTGAAGCCGCGGTTTCCGCTTCCCCTGTAGCATGTAGCCTATGAACTGCACCGTGATCCA
>DATKYA010000412.1:0-2251 GCA_035528775.1 Planctomycetota bacterium
GACGTGTGCGAGGTACGAACGGGCGGCTGGCTTGTATTCGGTGCCTTCGGCCTTCGCGAGTGCGGCGTCGGCGGCGTCCCATGTTCGCTGCACGGGCAGGTCATCGACGTAGCCGTCCACCTGGCCCGGCCAGATGGCGGCAACCTCGGCAAGCCGCTCGAGCAGCGAATCGAGCTTGACCAGGCCGGATACGGCCGCCGGGATGTTTTCCTTCTTCGCGCATGCCGCCTCGAATGCCTTGCGGAGGCCGGCCGAGCCTTTCACGATCCGCTGGGCGATTCTGAATGGATCGTTCTCGCCCAACTCGGGCAGCTCGCGGCCGTAGGACTGATAGCAGAACTTGATCTTGCCGACGGCGGAGTTCCAGTCGTTCTCGAATGCGGAGACTGCGTCGCCGGCCAGGCCGGCGTCTTTCGCGGCCGCTCGGATGCCCGCCATCAGCGCGGGCGGGTCGGTGAGCAGCGGGGCGGGGGTTTGCGGCTCATCCTGCCGCTGCGTATTGAGGGCATCGATCAGGAGCAGCGGGCTGGCCTTCGCGATGTAGATCGGCGAGGCGGTCAGCGTCAGCTTCACGAATCCATCGGTGCAGGCGACGGTCTTCTCGTTGCCGTAGACGTCGAGGACGCTCACTTCCTTGGCGGCGGTGAAGATGGGAACTTCCTTCTCGCCGATGTTGCTCCACGCGGCGATGACGGGCCAGCAGTCGTTGGAGAACAGGTACTGGCGGATGCCTTTCTCGGGGGATGCGTATGCCATGAAGGTGGCGCCCTCGAGCAGGCTGGTCATCGCGGCGTAGGAGATGGCGGGCTCATTGATGTTGCCGGCGGGCCGCAGGAGGTAGGTGAGGTTGTCGCCCTGCATCGCGAACCAGAAGATGCGTTCGACGCCGGCGGCGATCTGGGTGACGTAGATTTTCGGGAGGTCGCGGGCGGAGAGGGCGGCATCTTTCTGATACGGTCCTTCGCCCCACAGCCCTTCTTCGGTGTTCCAGATTTCGATGGCGGGGAAGTGCTTGTCGCGCAGCTCAAACAGCTTCGCGAGGTTGTTCACCTTGCTGTCGATGCGGCCCTCGGGTGATTTCCAGTCGACGGTGCCCTCGGGATAATGGACGGCGAGCGCGGTGACGAACGGCGCGTAGCCGAGCTGGGCCATCCGCTCGGTGAACGCGTTGTTGGAGGCGACGCCGGCGTGGCCGTCGCCCATGATGAAGGCGTTCTTGTCGAGCGTCTTGATCCGCGAGAAGACGCGCTGCTGCACCGCGTAGAACTGGTCCATCGGCACGTGCCAGAAGAAGTTCGGCTCGTTCCAGAACTGCAGCAGCGAGTAGCGGTTCCTCATGTGGCGGAAGACTTCGACGCAGTAGTCGTTGACGAAGCGGTCGTAGTTGAAGATGGTGCAGCCCACGTAGCTTCCGCCGAGCCAGTCTTCGCCGTATCCGAGGATTGAGAGCTGCCACATGTGGTGAGCGGCGCGGTCGGCGGCGAAGCCGTCGAGCACGCGGGCGCGCTCCAGCGGGTCGCCCCAGTTGTAGGGCTGGCCGGGCTGCTTCTGGATGTCGGTCCAGTTGGTGTCGTTCTGGCGGCTGTACTTGACGCCGATGGTGTCGCCGAGCTTGCATCCCTGGAACCAGACGGATGCGAATGGGGAGTCGCGCTCGAATGATTTCTCACGCCGGCTGACGCGGCCGAAGGTGGTTTCGGCTTTCAGCGTTCCGGCGGGCGATGCGTGCGACCGCCGGGTCGCCGTGAACGATGCGGTGCAGATGCCATTTTGCGTCTGCCTGACGGACCACGTGCGGGCGGCAACGCACATGGGAGGCACGCGCAGCTCGCCTGTAGGGGCAGGTCCCTGTGCCTGCCCAGGCAGCTTCAGCAGCTCGGCCTTGTCGGGGGCGGTTACCGAGCCGGCGAGCACGAACGCCGCTTCCGCTTCCCCGGTGTTCAGCACCTGCAGTGCGAAGGGGACCGGCTCGTCGCCTTCGGCCAGGAGGCGGTCCTTGCCGGGCACCACGGTGAGCGATGCCGGCGAGTCTTTCGGCTTGTCGAGTGTTTCGGGGGCAGACCAGAACGCCTGCGCCTGCGCCTGGCCCGCCTTGATGGTGCAGGAGAAGACTCGCCACGATTTGTGGACCGGCTCGCCCTGCTCGGTCAGGCCGTCCCACGTCAGCTCCACCGGGCCTGCGTCCTTCTTCCCGAGCTTGATCGTCTTCACCAGCTTCGGCTCGTAGTCGGCGTTGGCGTGGATTTCGACG
>DATKYA010000413.1:0-3598 GCA_035528775.1 Planctomycetota bacterium
CCATGAAACTCGTGCCCTATGCCCAAGCGATCAAGCTCAAGTACCCGGAGCCGGTCTGCCTCGTCACTACCGCCGACGAGCACGGCAAGCCCAACGTGATGACAATCGGCTGGTGGATGCTGGCATCGGTACATCCGCCGATGATGACGATCTCGGTGGCGGGGCCGTATTATTCGCACGGGCTGATCCAGAAGCGGCGCGAGTTCGTCATTTGCTTCCCGGGCGAGACGATGGTCGAGCAGGTGTTGATCTGCGGAGCGCACTCGGGCCGCACCACCGACAAGTTTGCCGCCGCCTGCCTTACGCCGTTGCCGGCCACGCGCGTGGCCCCGCCGCTGATCGCCGAGTGCCTTGCCGCCTTCGAGTGCAAGCTCGTCGCGGAAGTTCCCGCCGGAGACCACACGCTGTTCGTCGGCGAAGTGGTGGCCAGCCATGTCTCCGAGAAGACGGAGCGGCGGTTGTTCAGCCTTGGCGGCGGCAAGCTCGGAGGGCTGTGAGGCCAGGCGGCGGGAAGCTGGCGACAGGCTGCAGGCGACGGGCTGCAGGCGACGGGCTGCGGGCGACAGGCTTCAGGGTCGCCGCATTTCCGATGGCCTGCCCGGTCCGTAGGGGCGAACCTTGTGTTCGCCCTCCCCCGATCGGTTTCCTTCCTTCACCGCGCTTTCTTCACAAGCTGAATCAGCCGCCGAACGCCCGCATCGACCCCGGCCGGGTCGCTCGCACCCACCACGAGCGACTGCCGTGCGGGCTTCTCGGTGACCATTTTCGCCGCCGGGTCGGCTTGCGCCCTGGGCGGTGTGGACCATTCCTTCGCGAACGGGCGCGTCAGGCAGATGATTGCCCTGCCATCACCCGGGAACGTCCGCGAGGTCATGAACGGCAGCGGTGCCGTGTGGTTGCCCATGCCGCCGGTGTGGCTGCCAAACCGCGCCACGAAATGGCTCTCGTCCCGGTTGCCCATGATGATGTCAGGCTCGTCCACCGTGGTTGCAGGAGACCCGACCGACCAGAGGAACGAATGCTGGCCGCCGATCCTGGGGCTGGTGCGGGTCACGCGCGCGACCGAAGCGGTCGCCGAGACGCCAAACGCCTTCTGGATCGCGTCGGCGAGCGTGCGGGCGGCGGGCATCCACGCCTGCTGCTCGCAACTGATCACGATGCCCTTCGGCCCGCGCTCCTTGAGGAAGGCGACGATGTCGTCGCTGCCGATCACGGCGTCGTCGGGCGGCGTTCCTTTCCGCCCGGCCACGGCATTCACCGCGGTGCGAAGATCCTCATCGCTGCGGCCGCCCGGCACGCGATTGCCCGCGTACGCGCTGAACGTGCCGTCGCTGCTGAGCACGAGCATCCGCGCGGACGATGGCTCCAGCAGCGTCTGGAACGCGAGCCACTCGCCCGCCTGCACCGGCACGGCGCAGCCCAGCGTGAGGTCGTAGACGAACTTCGCGCCGTCCGCCTTCACCTTCAGTTCCACCTGCTTGCTCACCGCCTCGAATTCGATCACGCCCGGCTCGAAACCGTATGATCCCTCGCGGTTGAACAGCGAGAGGTAGCGGTTCGGATTGCCCTCGCGAGTGCGGATCGACATCTCGACCGCCCGCGGCACCGCATGCTTCCACGTGTAGTCGCGATACTCCTGGAATGCGCGAGGCCACAGGCGGCTGGGCCACGCGGCATCCTCGCCCGTCGTCCGCCCTACGGATTCCTTCACCGCCTGCGTGTTCCGCACGAACCCCAGCCGCTGGAACTGCTGCTCGAACCAGTTGAACAGCCCCTGCTGGAACCGCGAGCCGTGCGGGATGTTCTGCCAGTTGTTCCCGTAGTGATGGTGGTAGACGTCACTGAGGAACGACTGCTTGCCGACCGGGTAGCCGATGGCCATCGCCTTGCCCTTGCCGAACGTGTTGAGGATGACGGCGGGGCGGCCGTCGGTGAAGCTCTCGATCACCTCGGCACCCTGCCGGGTGTTGTAGGTGCAGAACAGCGTCTTGAGCTGATCGGTGCCGGTGTTTTCCTTTTTCGACCACACGTTTCGCACGGTGTCCTCCACCGGCACGGTCATCGGTGAATCGGCCACGACAGTCTCCGCGAGGAACTGGTCGAAGTCCGCGCCGAAGACGTCGGCGAGCTGGCCCGCGCCTTGCTGCTCCATCTCCTGGTCGAACTCGGCGATGGAGCTGGTGGCAACGGCGATGCCGCCGGCGGAGACGTACCGGCGAATCTTCTCCGCCACGTCCGCCGGCAGCGCCTGTACCGCCGGCATTATCAGCATCTGGTAGCCGCCGAGCGCGTCCGCCCGCACCTGGTCCTCCGTGACCACGTTATGATCGAGGCAGACGGAATCCAGGATGCGGCTCCAGCCCACGCAGCCGATCTTGTTGTAGTTCGCAGGGCCGAACCGGAGGCCGTAGGTGCCACCGACGTAATCGCGAATGAACGACTGGTACTCGCCGGACGTGCTCGACCACAGCAGGGCGACCTGCGGCGCGGGGGCGGTGTTCAGCATCTCGGGTGCCATCCCCTGTGCCCGCTCGTGGAATCGCCGCCAGCCGAACAGGCTCGTCCAGCCCCAGCGCAAGTCGGGATAGAAGATCGAATCGCCCCAGTAGAACCCGCGCACGTGGGTGAGCGAATAGAGGCCGAACGTGCCGTTCATGTAGCCGCTGAGGGCGTATTGGGCGTAGGCGTCGCCGGCGCCGCTGTGCGTGGGGCCGACGCCGAAGTGGGCGGGGCCGTACGTCCGCCGCAGCCGGTCCCAGATGTTCTCCATGGAGAAGCCGCAGGGCACCAGCCCCAGCTCGCGGATCAGCCGCGGGTCGTCGCGTCCCGCCAGCGCCATGTTCCATTCGCCGTAGTCGGTCGACGTCGTGCAGATCGGCAGATCAGGTTGAACCGCACGGATCGCCTCCACCTGCGGGCGGAAGTAGTCGATGTATTCCTGCTCGCGCCAGCGGTTGAAATCGATCAGCATTCGTTTGCGGCCGGGATCGGCGACGCCGGTGGTGACGAAGTCGTAGCGGCCGGCCTTCTCGTCAACCAGCGTCCAGGGCAGCTCGACGGCATCGACGGCGACGTCCATTCCCCAGCGGGCCTTCGGGTCGACGTTGTTTTTCTTCAGCCACTCGCGGAATCGCTGGGTGGCCTGCGGGCCGCCGTAGTACGGGAGTGCGCCGCCGCGGTCCGCACCGCCGAGCAGCTCCGCGATGTAGACGCGCGTCTTGTTTTCCTGCACCCGCTTCACCAGTGCCGAAAGCCACGCACAGTAGGCCTTCGTCACCTCCGGGTTGAACATGTTGATCGGAAATTTCTTCGGACGGGCGTCGGTGAGGCCGAACGTGAAACCGTCCTCGATCCGGAAGGGCAGCTCGATTCGCTTGCCGTCGGGGCCGAGCAGCACCGCCTGGTCGCCCAGCCTGTCGAGCAGCCACTGCGGCGGGCTTTCGATGCTCGACGGAATCCGCATCCACATCGCGAGGCCGTACTTGGTGAGGCGGCGGCAGACTTCGTCCACCCGGGCCCAGTCGTAGCGGCCTTCGCTGGTCTCGAGGTCGGCCCAGTTGAACGTGTTGGCATCCCACGGGCGGATGAAGTCGAGCCC
>DATKYA010000414.1:0-4179 GCA_035528775.1 Planctomycetota bacterium
GGCGCCAATCCCGCGGGCGCCAAGCTGCCCGCCGAGCGCGCGATCGGCTGGCCGAGCTGGCGGAAGCGCCGCATCGACGTCGGCCCCGCCGAATTCGAGAAGCTGCTCGACGACCTCGCCGCCATCTACGCGGATGACGACAGCCATCCGACCTTCGCCTGCAGCTTCTACGTGCACGAGACCAGCCGCAGCCGCCACCGCATCGGCCAACTCCTCGCCCACGCCGACTGGCGCCGGCACGAGGGCGTCATCGAGCGGATGCTCGGGCGCGGCAAGCGGATCGTCCTCACCGGCGAAGACCTCGGCCTGATCCCCGCGACCGTCGACGTGCGCGCGACCGCGGGTCGCACGCAGCAGTGGCCAGCCGTTCCGCTCACAAGCCCCACACAGCTTGCCGCGCTCGACGAGCTTGTCCGCAAGATGAAAGCGCAGGTCTGCCGCATCACCGGCCTGCCCGACGTCCTTGCCATCCAGGCCGGCAAGGGGTGGATCATCATCGACCGCCGCAGCATCGACCGCGAAGCCGGCTGGGGCGTCACACGCATGAACGCCTGGCTCGACACGTGGCGGCGGCAGATGCGGCTCGCCCGGCTCCTGCCGGGTCAGCCTTCACCCGACCCGAAGTTGCTGGTTCCACAGCAGGGTGGAATTGACCTGAAGGCGTGGTTCCTGGGGAAGATCTGAGGGCGCAGGGAGGTTTGATTCTTCTGCCAAGACTTCTGCGTGCGGCGAGCAGACGTTTCGACCGTCTCGGCTGCAAGTACGCGGGCTGCAGGCTGCATGGTCTGACGCCAAACGCTATATGGCGGCAACACGCAGTACCTGTACCCTGCAGCCTGCCACCCTGTAGCCTTTCTTGATCGGCCGCTACCGCTGCACGGGATACTTCGGCCCGAAGAATTCATCGCCGCGGAAGCGAGTGTCTTCGTCCGCTTTCTTGCGGTGCTCCGGCTCGTTCTCGGCTTTCAGCCGGTCGACAACGATGTCGAACATCAGCGTTTCGTTGGGGAAGATCTCCTGGTAGCGCGAGGTGAGAATCTGCCGGACATTGTCCTGCACGACGAATAGGTTGGGCACGTCGGTGAAGATGCAATGGGCGATGGCCCGACGAGGCATCTTGCCGCCCTTCTCAAGGACCATGCGGATGTCGGAGTACTGGATCTCGGGAATCTGCGCCGCGCATTTCATCAGGGTGTCTTCGATGGCGTCGACCGCGATCTTCAGGCTGCCGGCCCCTTCCTTCTCAAAGATGAGGTAGCGTGCCCGGGTGCTGCCGCGGAACTTGACGATCACGGAGCCAATGTTCAGCCCGAGCATGATCAGTGCGGCCGTGAGGGCGGTGCGTCGCGCGTTCTTCAGTGTTGGTTTTGGCTCGTCGGCGACGGACTCGCCCGCGTTTGCGAGCGCTTCGTCAGGTCTCAACACGCCCTGCTCGGCTGAGCCCTCGCTGGTGGTCTGATCCGTCGCAGCGGGCGTTGCCTGCTGCTGTGCCGGTTCGGCGGCCGGGGCGGGCGGAGGAGGAGGAACAGCGGATTCCGCCGGCGGCGGCGTGGCAGGAGGCGTCGTTTCGGGTGCACCGGGCTGCACCGCAGGGGCAGGCTGGGCCGGAACGCTTGCCGGCGCCGCCACGCGGGCCGGGGCAAAATGTGATGGTATGCTCACGCTCCCCGCGAACCACAGGATCCCGAGGATCGACAGCGTAACCACAACAAGCCAGTTCAGAATTCGAACAGCCGCAAGATAGATTTTCATGTGCCCGATCCTCTGGTACAGGAGTGCGATGGCGATCAACGCTATCTATTTTACACGTGAGGGGCGAAAGTTCAAGGCGCAATAAGGGAACCGCATCATGGATAACGGCATGATCACACTCGACGCCAATGGTTATTTCGTCCGCAACGGCGAGCGCGTCGTCCCGGTCGGCGTGAACTACTGGCCTGCCACGTGCGGCGTGGAGATGTGGCAGGCGTGGCCGCAAGACGAAATCGCACGCGATCTTGACCTGCTGGCCGCACTGGGCCTGAACGCGATCCGCTTCTTCCTGCGCTGGCAGGACTTCGAGCCGCTGTCTGGAGAATACGGTCGAGTCGCCTTCCAACGACTGGCATGGATGCTGAACGCATGCCGGCAGCGCGACATCATGGCGCACCCTTCCCTGTTCGTGGGATGGATGAGCGGCGGCCTGTTCTGGCCGGAATGGAAGGCGGGCCGAAGCCTCTACAGCGATCCGTTCGTAGTCAAGCGAGCGGAGCAGTTTGCCGGGGAAACAGCGCGCGCGATTGCTCCGTTTGCACAATCCGTGCTCGCCATTGATCTGGGTAACGAGCTCGATGTGCTCCCCGAAAGCTGGACGTCTCCACCGGCCGACGTGGAAGCGTGGTGCCGCCGTATCACGGGAGCCGTCCGCCGCGCCTGCCCCGGCACCCTGATTGTGTCCGGCTGCGACCACAACCAGGTGGCAGCCGACAGCGGTTGGCGACTCGGAGGCCAGCCGGGAACCGACTTCTACAGCATGCACGCCTATCCCGTCCCCGCGTGGAATCCCGTCGCGGCCGACGGCCTCACCGATCCGCTGTGCCAGGCGCTCCTGCCGTTCTACACGCGGGCCGCCCGGGCGTTCGGGCCGGTGATGGTGCAGGAATTCGGCACTATCCTCTCCCGCGGTGCCAGCCAGGCCGATTCCTACCTGCGGGCAGTGCTCGACGGCTGCTGGCAGGCCGGCGCCAACGGGTTCCTCTACTGGTGCTTCCGCGACATCCGGGCACAGGCGCATCCCTACGGCAAGAACGCATTCGAGGGGACGCTCGGGCTTGTCGACGACACCGGCACGGTGAAGCCGGGCCTGAAGTATTACATTGAGTTTGCCGCACGCGTGCAGAAGCAGGCGGGCCGGGCACCATCGCCGCACGGTGAATCGGTCGGCCTGTACTTTCCGAAGGAATACTACAATCGCGAGAACCCGCGCAACGCGGGCAACGATCCCCGGCGGCTCACGCGCTGGCTCATCGTGGCGGACTGCCTCCTGCGGCAGCTCGGCCGAAGCACGGTCGTCGTCAGGGGCGATCGGCCGATACCAGACGGCCTGCAGGCGCTGGTCATCGCCGGAGCGATGGTCAATGCCGACGAAGCCCGCTCCCTCGAAAACTGGGTGCAAGCGGGCGGCAGGCTGATCTGGAGCGGCCCCGCATTGGCCAACTGGGGCGCGGAATTCGCCCGCCTGATCGGCGCAGACCCCGTGGATTTCCGGTCCACGAGGCCGGCGGCGGTTCGCTGTTTCGGGCAGGAATGGACGTTTGCCGACTACCCGCAGGGCGCCCGGCTGGAAGCGGCTCCCGGCACAGCGGAGGTGATTGCGTCCGACTCGGAGGGCATTCCCGTGGTCCTGCGCAACCGCGTCGGCGAGGGCATCGTCGTCTGCACGCTGCCCATCGTTGAGGAAGCGATCGCCCGCGTTGCCGACCAGCGCGAGCTGCGGGATCGCTGGCGGACGTGGTACGAGGGCATGCTGCGCACCGTCAAAGAAGATGGATGACGGGAACGATGAACGGGCAACACCAAGCCGATAGCCGGCTTCTTCCGTTCATCGTTCATCGTTCATCGTTCATCGTTCATCGTTCATCGTTCATCGTTCATCCCATCATCCTCCAGGACGAAATCGCTTTCCCGCATCGAATAGCCCCTGATCTGGGCTTTCGGAGCATCGTCGAGGATGTAGTTCACCACGTAGATCTCGCCGTCGTCGAACTGCACCCAGCCCGAATAGCCGGTGTCGGATTGCGGGCTGCGGTCGAAGTCGATGGGCATGATGCGCGTGTGGGCTTCCTCCCGCCGAGCCGCGAGGCAGGATTCCACGTCGGTGAGCGCGGCAAACAGGTTCTGCGTCCACCAGCCCGTCCAGCCCTTGCCGCCCTGCATGAAGCGATGGGTGATGAGCACGCGCCCGCTGTGCAGCATTCCGGCAACGGGGCGGTGGCAGGCGGGAATGGGCACCTTGCACAGCCCCTGCCACGTGCGGCCGCCGTCGGTGCTGATCGATTTGAAGGCGTCGAGCCCGATGAACGAATTCTCGCGCATGAAGCACACCAGCTCGCCGCCCGGCAGCGGCAGCACGCTGCCTTCGCACAGCTTCAGACCTGGCTCCTCGGCGATCACGTGCGGGCCGGTCCACGTGCCGCCGCG
>DATKYA010000415.1:0-6487 GCA_035528775.1 Planctomycetota bacterium
GCCGGGCCGGCGCTTCCAGCTCGCCCATCAGGTAAGCTACCAGGTCATCCTGAAAATGCTTGTGCGCGTCCATTGTGGTGCCAGCTTTTCTCGAAATCCGTGTTTCGCAACAAACCAGTGAACGATGTCCTCCCGTCCTTCCGGTTACTGCGGCTTCCGCAGCATTCTCTTCAATTTCTGGACGGCCGTGTGCATCCGGGATCGAACGGTTCCCAGCGGGATGCCGAGTGCGTCGGCGATCTCGGCGTATTTCATACCCTGGTTCTTCGCCAGGATGAACACGAGCCGCTGTTCGTCGGAGAGCTTGTCGAGCGCGTCCTGGAGCCGGCGGGCGAGCTCCGGTTGGGACTCGGGCGGCTCCGGCGGCTCGGGAGCCGCGATGCTGTCGATCAGCTCATCGTCGCCGTCGTCCGCCCCCACGTGTGCCGAGAGCGACCCGATCGGCGGCAGCTTGCCGTGTGCCCGCTGGTGGTCGATCCACAGGTTCCGAGCGATTCTGAACAGGTACGTCGTAAACTTCGCCTGTGCCTTGTAGCTCTTGCGATGGATGAAGATCCTGCAAAACACTTCCTGGCTCAGGTCTTCGGCGAGGTACTCGTCCCACACCAGCCGGTAGAAGAAGTTGATCAAGGGCTTCTTGTGGCGTGAGATGAGCTCGGCAAACGCCTGCTCGCTGTCAGACTGCTGGAATTCCAGCATAAGCTCGGAGTCGGGCTTGGGCATGGACTCCCCGCTCTTCTTATACAAACGAGGCCACAGCCGGAAAGTTCATTTCCGGAGACGACACACCGAGGCGAAAATCGCCTGTTACATCTTTTTACACTCGACAAAGTATACCGTTTCGGGCGGCAGTTGTCAATTCCCCATCTTGAATTCGAACACAGCGGCCAGCTTGTTTGCCGGGGCCGGTCGCCGTAAGTTCAACCGCGACGGCCACTTGCGGCGGCCCGGGGATTGCGTGAAAGGAGACGGCGATTCATGACGATATAACGGCTAGATGAAATTGAGCACAGCGAGTCCGACGACTTGGCGGAACGTTCAGCACGCGGGAAATCCGCCGCAGTTTTTTCTGTTGCCATCGGACTGCCCGGTCATTATAATGATCCCCCGCTTCGGCCGCCGTAGCATGGCCGGCGGGATAAGCGGGGCACACGTCTCCCGTTTCGCGAGCATCTGGCATGTGGTTTCGTGTAGTACTTGGACAAGGAGATCCTGTTATGGCGCGTGTTCTGGCATCTTTGCTTGTTGTCGCTTTCTTGTTCGGCGGCTTCGTGCTCGCCGAAGAGCCTGACCTGACCACCCCCGACCCGGTGGTGCAGTTCTGGAACAACATCATGAAACACCCCTTCGAGGGGGCGGGGCTGTTCCAGGACGATACCACGTTCGGCTACATGATGAACCATCTGGAACTGGGCGTGTACCTGCGGGCGCGATACGAAGACTCCGAGCTTCGGCAGGTCCCCCGGCTGTTCGGCCCCAGCGCCGTCGCTCCCAACGCGCTGAACCTCGACCGCTACGGCGATGAATGGTCCGATTGGGTATCCACCCGGGCGATGCTCTCGGTGCTCGTCCCCCTCACGCAGGACGTCCGCTTCTCCGGCCAGCTCATCAACCTCAACGTGATCGGCGACAACGGTCGCTTCAAGCGGATCACCGACCCCAGCAGCGCGACGGTCATCGCGAACAAGGACGTCGCCATCCACAATCCCGAGCTCGACTTCTACCAGGCGTACGGCGAGTGGGACAACTTCATCACCCGCGGCATGGGGATCAAGGTCGGCCGGTTCGAAATCAACTACGGCGAAGGCTGGATTCTCAGCAATCAGCCCTTCTACTCCGGCCTGTCGTTCGAGGCAGCAAAGGTGAGCGTGAAGACCGAGCAGGCGACGGTCGACTTCTTCGCCGCCGAAGTGGCGCCCATGTACAAGCCCGCCGGGCCCACCTATCCCCGCATCTACGGCGCCTACTGCTCCTACACCGTTGAGCAGAGCACAATGCTGGACGTCTTCGGCTTCTACAGCTCCGACGAGATGAGCAAGCAAGACATGGCCGTGAAGAGCGATTTCGTCGACGAATCGCGCTACACCGTCGGCAGCCGCCTCCACGGCAACCTCCTGCCGGACCTCGACTACGACCTGAACGGCGCCTACCAGTTCGGCCAGACCGGCGCCCCGATGTCGGATCCCGACCGCCACGACGACGTGAGCGCCTACGCCCTCCAGGGCGGAATCGGCAAGACCTTCCAGGAAGCGGCATGGACGCCCCGCTTCGGCTTCAAGGCTGCCTACGCCTCCGGCAACGCCAACCCCGGCGACGGCGACAACGAAGCCTACAACCCCCTCTACCGCGACCTCCACGCCCTCAACGGCTACGCCGACACCGTCAAGTTCAGCAACTTGATCGACTACGCACTGGAAGCGTCCGTCAAGCCCTACGATAGGCTGCTCTTCGGCACAGAAGGGCACCTGTTCTACTTCGCCGACCGGCCCGCCAACACTTCGTCAAAGCTCGCGAAGGAATGGGACCTCTTTGCCAAGGTCAAGGCGACCGACCAGTTCTCCATCGAAGCCGCTTACGCGATGTTTGTGCAGGACGAAGCCTTCCGCGACCAGACCGGCAAGCGCGAGCACAACCAGCGGATCTACATCAACCTGGAATACGCATTCTGAGCGAAGGCGTCCACCGTGCCGCTGGTTCCAGTGGACCAAGTGGACGCAGTGGACCAAGTGGACCAAGTGGACCAAGTGGACCAAGTGGACACCAACAGTTTCAACGCCCGGCGCACCTGAACGCGCCGGGCGTTTCCGCTTCTGAGGCTCACCAGGAAACCGTCCGTTACCTGTTCTCCGTTGCCCGTTCCTCGTTCTCCCTTTTGTTGCCCGTTGAACGTTGTCCGTTGCCCGTTCCTCTTCCTTTGGCGTTCAGCGTTCGGCGTTCGATGTTCAAATGTTCAATGTTCGGTGTTCAATGTTCTCCCTCTTCCTCTGCCTCTTGATTTTTCCTCTCCCATTCGGATAATGGCCTTCCTGTGGATCGTGCATTCGGCCCAGTCAGCACATCATGATGGAGCATGCCATGAAACCGTTCGACCTCGGCGTGATAACGGGCCTGGGCGACGCCCCGGCTGAAAGCCTGAAGCGAGTTCGCGAGCTCGGCCTGCACACGGCCCAGCTTTTCCCCGGCGAGAAATACCTTTCGGCCGCCGGCCCCGAGCAGGTGAAGAAAGCACTCGCGGAAACCGGCGTGGAAGCAACCTGCGTATTCTGCGGATTCCCCGGCGAGCGCTACGACGACATTCCGACCGTCCGCCGCACCGTTGGCCTGGTGCCGCGCGACACCCGCGTCGCTCGCGTCCAGCTCACCAGGGCCTTCATCGATTTCACCGCCGAAATCGCCTGCCCCAACACCGCCGCACACATCGGCTTCATCCCCGAAGACAGCACCGCCGCCGACTACCGCGACCTCGTGAAGGTGGTGCAGGAGATCTGCGACCACGCCGCCAGGGCCGGCCGCAACTTCTGCCTCGAAACCGGCCAGGAAACTGCCGACGTGCTGCTCCGCTTCATCGAGGACGTGGCCCGGCCGAACCTGAAGGTGAATTTCGACCCCGCCAACATGCTCCTCTACGGCTCCGGCGAGCCGATCGCAGCACTCAAGCTCCTCGGCCAATACGTCGTCGGCGCACACTGCAAGGACGGCAAGCGCCCCACCGAGCAGGACAAGCTCGGCCACGAGATGCCCCTCGGCCAGGGCGACGTTGGCATCGAGCGCTTCCTCGCCACACTGAATCAGATCGGCTACAAGGGAGCACTCACCATCGAGCGCGAGATCAGCGGCGACCAGCAGCGCAAGGACATCCTCGCCGCCATCGCCCTGCTGGAAAGCGTGAAGGAAAAGCTTGGGCTGAAGAGCTGAGGCAAGCTACAGCCCCACCAACTTCACGTTGGTGGAGCGATGACTTACAGCAAGAAGCCCAGCCCCGCTGCCCCTTTTCCGCTACCGCCGGCTTCACGCCGGTGGGGCGGTGACTGGATCGTCAGGCAATCACCGCCGCATTGCCGACCCTGCAGCCTGTCGCCTGCAGCCAGTGGCCTGATTCCGGCTTCATGCTTGATATGAAGCCGCCTGCGCGTTATGCTTGAGGAGACGCGGCACGCGCTCCTGCCGTACCGGAGGCTTGCAGATGGGACTGGACGTCCGCCTGGTGTATCGCCTGATCCTCGACTCGATCGGTGCTGATCGCGTGGGCGAGCAGGGAGCCGAGTACGTTTCGGAGCCGTTCGTCGGCCGGGCCGACGTGCGGCGGTTCCTGACACGGCTGGGCATGCTCGAGCGCGGCCGGAGCCACGCCCACGTCGTGGAAGCACTCGACGAGGTCGCCGCGGCCACGCAGTCGCCCCGGCCCGTCGTCGAGCGCGTGCTCGGGCTGTTCTGCTCCGGCGACGGCGTGCCCGAGAAGGCCATCTGCGGCAAGCAGCCCAAGTGCGGCCAGTGCCCCATTCGCACGCACTGCCGCTCCGGCAGCCGCAAGCCCGGCATCAAGCAGCTCCCGGAGAACGAGCGGCCCCGCGAGCGGCTGATCCACGGCGAGGTGCTCACCGACGCCGAGCTGCTGGGAATCCTGATTCGCGACGGCACCGCCGACGAGACCGCCGTCGACCTCGGCCGCCGCCTGCTCAGCCAGTGCAGCACCGGGGGCCGCGACGCCCACGACCCGCTGCGCGAGCTGAGCACGAAATCGATCGCCGAAATCCGCGCCGTGCGCGGCATCGGACCCGCGAAGGCCGCACAACTCAAGGCTGCCTTCGAGCTGGGCAAGCGGCTCAACCGCACGCGCATCCTCGGCACCCAGTACTGCAGCAGCCAGGCGATCTACGATGCCTTCTACGCCGAGGTCCGCGATCTGAAGCGGGAAGTGTTCATGGCGCTCCTGCTCGACAGCAAGAACCATCTGATCAAGACCGTGCCGATCTCCGAGGGCAGCCTGACGACCTCGGTGGTCCACCCCCGGGAAGCGTTCAGCCCCGCGCTGCGCGACTCGGCATCGGCCGTGATCTTCGTTCATAATCATCCGTCGGGCGATCCGACGCCCAGCAAGGAAGATGTGAGCCTGACCAAACGCCTGAAGGCCGCGGGCGAGCTGATGGGAATACGCGTGCTCGATCACATCGTGATCGGCGAGGGCAGGTACTATAGTTTTGCCGATGGGGGCGAGTTGTGACGAGGCGATGCACCCTCGCGGTGCATGGGGCCGTACGGGGCCCCGACCGATTGCCGTTTCCATCCATTTCCGAGGTCGAACGAATGTCGATTTTCTCCAGCTTGATGCGCAAGAAACTCCGCTGCCACAAGTGTGGGCGGACCATCTACGGGCGCCGGCTCAAGTCACAGAGCATCATTGCCAGCGGCAACGATCCGCGTATCTGGCAGAATGACCTTGCACTCGAATGCGTTTCCTGCAAGCGAACAACCTGCAACACGTGCGCGAAAAAAGCCGCGCAAGCAATCGGCGAAGGAAAACCGGTCTGCCCTTCATGCAGTGGGGCACTTCGGTAACATGTTCGATTTTCGGAAGATTTCCGTTGACAATCGAAGTGCGTACGGTTACAATTCTTACCGAGTAACATGACGATGGTTCATCGTCTGTTGTGGTTGCTTCACTCCACCCTAAAGTGACCCGTCGTACGGAAAGCAACCCATCGTCGTAGTCCGACCCGATGTTCGTTCCTGTTTCTGTTTTGGGCTGTTCGCGGGGGAAGTAACCATGGTTGAAAGTGGGCTCGATTTCAAGGGGATCGTTCTACGTATCCTCGAACTCAAAGGCGACAAGAAAACCCAGAAGGAATGGGCCGAAGAATTCCGGATCCCTCCTTCGTACCTGTCGGACTGGAAGAAGGGCAAACGACGCCCCTCTCTCAGCGAATGCTATCGCGTGATCCTGTTGACCAATTGCGAGACCGAATGGCTGCTCTACGGCGTGGGACCCAAGTATGCCACGCCGGACCGCAAGCGCCAGAAAGCCATCTACTCGCCCAACCGCGAGCCGTCCACCGGCCTCGTCGATCCCATCGCGCTCATCCGCGAAGGGGTGGACATGCTCGTCAAGGGCGGAGCGTACGTTGAGGGGCGGTGGGTTCGCGAGGCAGAGCTCTACTTCGGATCCGCCCGCAAAAGCGCTCTGCCCGAGATTCCCCAGGATGGCACCCGCCAGCCCGGTGAGCGCTCCAAGCTGTGCGCCGCAAAGTACGTGCCCTGCTTCAGGCTCACGGGCGACCCAGATGAAGGCGGCCTCAAGTTCGATCCCGAAGGCATCCCTGCCGGCGAACCGATCAAGTTCGTCGCCGCCGAAGAAGTGTGCGATCCGCTCACCTTCGCCGTGGAAGTGGAAGACTCCGCCATGGCGCCCGCCTTCCAGCCCGGCAACGTGCTCATCTTCGCTATGCGAGCCAAGCGCGAAACGCGCTCCGGCGACTTCGCCATCGTCCGC
>DATKYA010000416.1:0-3668 GCA_035528775.1 Planctomycetota bacterium
TGCCAAGGCTACGGCAGCGGCTACCGCGACCGGATGGACTGGACGGTGCAGCCGCGCGAGTCGTCGTTCGATACGCTCAGCGGCTACCAGACGCTGCCCGTGAACTGGGCGATCAACGATCCGATCAAGCGGGCGTTCTTCGAGCGGGTGAGGGCAATCACTGGGGGAGGCTGATGGGTATGTCCACTTCGTCCACTTGGTCCACTACGTCCACTTGGTCCACTGAACCGAGGATGATTATTCCGCCACCTGCCATACGAAGCGGTTCTGGCTGAAGCGGCGGGTGAGCCATCGCGTCATGTACGGCTGCGGGGTGCGGCTGAACGTGAGGTCGAAGCGGAGGCGGGCTTCCTGGTAGGCCTGCCGGCGCAGGAATTCGTCGTCGGCCGATTCCGTGCCGACGTGGACGGCGCAGGCGTCTTTCACGTAGGTGATCATCTCGCCGAGAAGCTGCCCGCGGATGGAATACTCGAAATCGATGCCGCGTCGGTAGCCTTCGTGCCAGTATCCCACCTTCTGAAACCACCGCTCCGATGCGCAGGCGCATCCGCCGAACACGTAGTGATAGCCGCGAAACGTGCTGTTCCAGATCGTCTGCCAGACGGGCAGGAATCCCCGTGCCAGGTCAGGTTCGTCGCACGGGACCCACCCGACAAGCCCGTAGCCGGCGTAGATGAGGCGGCGCGTGCGGGCGAGCCAGTCGCGCGGCAGCAGGATGTCGTTGTCGAGCTTGACCCTGATCGGGTAGCGGTGCGACTGCAGCCAGCCGATATTGACGGCGGCGGCGATGTTGTGCGGATCGCGGGGGCTCAGCAGCACAAGCCGCCTCACGGCCAGCCCGGTGTTGTACGTCCACAGCTTCAGCCAGTCGATGGTCGCGCGGTCGCTGCCGTTGTCGACGATGACGACGTGCAGGGCTTCGGGCTCGTCCATCGCTTCGAGTGCGGCGAGGCAGCGCGCGGTGTACTCGAGGCGGTTGCGCGTGACGACCGTGATCAGGGCTTCGGCGGGAGTCTCCCTCGTGAACATGCATCCCCCACTGATATGCTGCCGGATTTGCCGCCGCCGGCACGTCTTCAGCGGCTCCCGGATGATTCGGAGCCGCAGATGATCACGTCTGCCGAGCGGGCTCTCGGCACGATGTTCAGCGACTGCAGTTTTCCGGCGCGGTAGACGCCTTCGACTGTTGTATTCATCGGTGCGTGGAGCTTGAAGTCGACATCCCACTGCTTCGGCCAGGCGGGAAACAGCAGGATCTTCGTGGCGTCCGCCTGCATCAGCATCGCCTGAAGTGCGCGCATCGCCACGCCGCCGTGGTCCTGGTCGGGAACCCAGTCGTAGTTGGGCCCCCAGAAGGCGGAGAAGCGGCTGGCGGGGTTCTTGTCGGCAAGCCGCTCGGCGACGTACTGGCGGGCGACGTCCGTCAGCCCCAGCATCGCCGCCTGGATGTCGTCCTGCTGCCAACCCCAGTTTCCGCAGAACACGCGATTGTCGAAGGTGGCGCGGGCCAGGTCGAGGCCGGGCTTGCCCATACCGTAGATGCGGAAGGGGAAGATCGCGTACAATTCGGGGTTCTCGAGGTTGCCGGGGCCGCCAGGCACGACCTCGGCGAAGTCGATCATCCTCGTGCCGTTGACGGTCTTGATGGGGACGGGGGGAATCTCGCCGCGGAGTCGGCGCCATTCGGCGCGGCGGCCGGCGTCGGGAATTCCGTCGGGCAGTGCCAGCAGGCCGTCGAGCACCCATTGCAGGCCGGCCACGTCGGGGGTGTCGTTGATGACGCCGTGGTACGTTTCCAGTGCGGATGCGAAATCGATCCGGAGCCGGCCGCGGTCGTCGCGCTTCGTGTGTTTGTCCCACCACGTGATGATGTCGGCGGCGAGCGGCAGCAGTTTCGTCCTGGCGAACTCCGCGTCCTGCGTGTGGGCGTAGTAGTCGAGCATGAGCGCGAGCAGCTCGAGGTTGCCGTTGAAGTGGCGGGCGATGGCTCCGCCGGCGATGTGCGACAGCGGCTTGCCCTCGCGGTTCCAGCCATAGTTGCTGTTGGCGTAGCAGCCCCAGAAGTACATCGTTTCGGGGAAATAAGCCCCGTCGTGGCCGTAGTAGATGCGGGTGCGTTCGCGGGCGAGCGGGAGCGCATCGAGGTACATCTTGAGCAGCGGCTGCATGGTGTCGAAATCGCCGGCGGCGAGCATCGGCCAGTAGACGAGCCGGGTGTTCTGGAACCAGTATGGCCCGCCCCAGGCGCGGTAGTCGGGGTCGGGTCCTTGCACGGTGAAGATGGTGCCGTTGAACTTGATCGGGGATCCGCCGCGGCCGGCGCATGCGCCGATGAACCGCTGGAGGGCATAGCACTGGGTGATCAGCGCGGTATCGGCGGTGCCGGTGCCGGCGGGCTGCTCGGCGATCTGCTTGCCGTTGGAGTACAGCCGCACGGCGGTGTGCACGTCGAACGTGCCGGCCACGTGGTTCCACTGCCCGGGCCGGAGGTTGGCCGGACCGCCCAGGTGGCCGTTGCGGGTGATCATCCTGTAACCCCCGTCGATGAGGTAGCCGTTGTTCGAGCCGGCCTGGCTCTTGTCGATGATCCTGCCGCCGAGGCGGTCGGTGCGACCGCCGAGCCGGTCGGTGCGAATCCACGCTTCGAGCGTGCAGGCGGCGCGGAAGTCGAGGCGGGGATCGTAGGCAACCTCGATCCAGCCGTCGCCGGCGAGCCGGGCGCATTTGCCGGCGGCGGCGTCGATCATCTCGATCCTGCCCATGATCTTCGCAGTCAGTCCGTCGCCCGCGCGGTTGGGGAACGTGCCGTCGTCGGGCTTGTCGAAGACCCATTCGCCAACGCAGCCGGGGTCATTGGCCGCATCCGGCAACTTGCCATCGGCGTGTGCGGCGACCTCATCGGGCGAGAGCTCGCGGTTGTAGACGCGGACGCGGGCGATGTCGCCCGTGAAGCGGTTCTGCGTGGCGCTATCGGCGCCGAACCGCAGCGGAATCTTCACAGAAACGATGGGGTTGAGCATTCGCGGATAGCGGGCCGCCTCGGGAGTCGGCGTCGATACACGAATCCAACTGCGGTTCCAGAAGTCGTTCCACCACGCGCGGTGCAATTCGCGCGAACGAGCTGGATCGCGTGCCCGGTCGGCCGCGGCGAGCTTGTCGAGCTGCTGCAGCCAGTCGTCGGCGGTGGGCGTTTGAGCGGTGAGCACGCAGATGCTGATGGAATGGCGTGTTCGCGGGGCGGCGGATTTCAGCGTTGCGGCGTCCGATGCGATCAGCCCGTCGCCCGCGATCATCCCGCCGAACGTCCGGTGCAGCAGCGGGTCGCTCGACTGCCCCATGAAGCCGGCCAGCCCCTGCAGGGTCATCGTCTCCGGCCAGATCGATTCCTCGTTGCGGTGATACCAGACCACGCGGTCCTTGCGGCCGGGCAGAATGACATCGGGGAAGACGAAGACCGGGTGCGGGGCGCCGTCCATTCCGTACGCGCTGAAGATCTCCTGCCCGGTGAGCAGGCGCTTCTGCGTCCGCCAGGTCTCGAAGCGAACCTCCAGGCCGAGCGGCTGCGCAGCATCGACGTCGACGTGGATCACCGGCGCGTTCGCATCTACCCAGACCGCGATCGTCGCCTGGGATTCAGGCGGGCCTGCCACGATCTCGATCTCGCCCTG
>DATKYA010000417.1:0-9482 GCA_035528775.1 Planctomycetota bacterium
CCCGGCCGAAGGCCGAACGCACCGATCGCGGCGGTCGCGGCGGGGGCGGCGGCGGACGCGGCCGCTGGTAAGCCAACCAGCTTCGCAATGCTGAACACCGCGGGGCATCGGAGAGATCCGGTGCCCTGTTTTCTTTTCGCCGCAAAGGAGTTTGCGGATTGGCCGGCAACGGGAAATCAGCGGCGGACAAGACTGAAGCACAGCGGTGAGATGGTTGCGTTCCAAGGACTCATAGCGGCGGGAACCATGCCTGCAGGACGGAACGAAGCTTGCAGAAGGCGGGATCTGTGCAGCCTGAAAAGCTGACGCGAGACGCGAGTTGGTGATACAAAGCCGATGATCGCGGTTTGCGCACGGAGAAAAGCGCAGACTGCATGGCCTCCTTCGGCCGCGATGGTTTGGCCTGCTCTTCCGTCAGGAGTCCGTTCTTCGTCAACCACGCACGTAGTGCAGGCTGTGCGTTCGTCCAACCGAGCACGGCGTCCACATGCGGGGATGTCGTCCAGACCCAATTCTCGAGTTCCGGGTCAATGACGATCGCAGTAGCTCTGTTTCCCCACCCGGTCTCACACAGTCGTTCTTCAACCTCCACCTCCAGTTCCTTACGGTCCCGCGCCTCACGTCCGCAGCCTTCCCGGTCGAACACCACGAGGGCGTGGGAATGTGTCCGGATGAATGGCAACAGGAACTTGTGGCAATCCCTCAGGCAACCGGGATCCCGGTCGCCGTGCCTGAAAAAGTCAGTGGAAACTGAGCGTATTCCCAACGAATGACTTCGTGAAAAGAGGCCGCGGAGTAGGTACTCGGCGTTCTTGTCAGCAGTGAGAAGAACCAAATCCTTTTGGGCCATCATCCGAGGACTCCCCCGACGAACAGCACTGCAAGGTTGACTTCCCCTTTCCAGTCTCTCAACTGCGGATGCAGGTCCCCCCGCACAATATCCGTCGCTCCCTCATCGTTCTTGGCAAAGCAGAGGACATCCCTGGGATCGACAAGGCTCAAGACGACTGCAGAGTGGGTGGCAACGAGGACCTGCGCATCGTAGACAGAGGAAAGAGATTCGAAGACGCTGTCTACTCCCCGTGGATGGATACCGTTTTCCGGCTCTTCGATAAGGCACACACCTTGAAAATCGGGAAGATAAGCCAGGAGGGTCAAGGCCAAGAGCCGTAATGTTCCGTCGGACGCCATCCACGAGGGCACTTCGAGCCCGGCCCTGTACTTGATGACAAGATACCTGTGCTTGTCATCTTCACGCTCGACGGTACGGATGTCCTCTACTTCGGGCAGCGCGGTGCGAATATGCGCGATCCAATCGTTGAATCTGGAAGGCGATTTCCCCTGCAGTTCGGCGATCACCCACGGCAGGTTTGAGCCATCGGGCCGAAAACCATGCACCCGGCCGGGAGGGCTGGCTTTGCGCATCATCAGGCTGTTGAGTACAATGTCCTGAATGCCGTTCGACAGAAGATTCTTCAGCCAGGTCGATACCGGGAATTTCGACTCATCCTCCGGCAGATTTGCAAGTGCAGACTTCCGAGGACCAAGCCGTATCGCGGGGAACCAGCCCTTCTCACCGTTCTTCCTGACCTCGGAGTAGAAATTGTCATTCTCGGCCTTGGTGATGACGCGCTGAGAGACATGTGCCTTCCCGACGACGATGGTCGAGGGTTGCTCGGCCGGCATCGGAAACAGGGTTTTCACAACCTGACTGGCGGGTCGCCTGGCCATCAGGAACACGTTTTCCCGTGCAAGCCCCGGCTCGCCGTTTCTCTCGTCAAGTGTGACGCATACCTCGTACCTCACCGTATCAAGACTCTCTTTCGGGAGGACAGTGCGCTTGTCCTCCGGTATCTGCACCTCAATGGCCAGCTCAAACCGGTTTCCCTCTCTCCCCCACACGAGGTCATGGAAATTCGCCGTCCTTTCCTCGATGGCCGCTTCCAGCCCATCGGAAACCAACCGTCCCAGGAATGCGACGACGTCCAGGAAGGTTGTCTTGCCGCTCGCGTTTGGCCCCACGAGCACGTGGAATCGCTCCAGCGGCTGGCTCACGTATCGCAAGCAGCGGTAATTGAGTGCTTCGATCAGCGTGATCATGTCGAACCCCTGACCTGGGTCAAGACCATCTTGCGAGGCAGCGTTCGGAAGGGCCAAACGACGACGAAGAACAGAGAACCATGAACAAGGAAATCACGTTTCGCTCAACCGCCGGCAGCCGCCTTCTTCCTTCGACGTTCCGTGTTCGATGTTCGGCGTTCGGCGTTCGGCGTTCGACGTTCGTTCTCATCCTACCCCTCCTCCTACCTCACCATCGCCTTTTTCCCCGTTCATCACACCCTCGCCAGCACCCTTCCTTCTTTCTTCGTGATCTTCTCGAAGGCCGCGTCGAAGACGTCCGCCAGGTTGATCGCGAAGATGACCTTGATCTGCTTCTTCACTTCCGGGGGCACGTCCTGAAGGTCGGCGCGGTTCGGGTCGGGGATGATGACGGCCTTGATGCCGGCTCGGTGTGCGGCAAGGACTTTCTCCTTGATGCCGCCGACGGGCAGCACGCGGCCCTGCAACGTGATCTCGCCGGTCATCGCCACCGAGCTTTTCACCGGAATCCGCTTCACGAGCGACAGCAGCGACGTGGCGATGGTGACGCCTGCCGATGGGCCGTCCTTCGGTGTGCCACCCGCCGGCACGTGCACGTGAATGTCGACCGTGCTGAAGATTTCCGGGTCGATCTTCAGCTCGTCGGCGTGCGAGCGGATGTAGCTGAGTGCCGCCTGGGCGGATTCCTTCATGATCTCGCCGAGCTGGCCGGTGAGCATCAGCCCGCGGTTCCCCTTCATCATTGTGGATTCGACAAAGAGGATGGTGCCGCCGGCGGCGGTCCATGCCAGGCCGGTTGCCACGCCGGGCTTGCTCTCGCGGGCGGCGGCCTCCGGATGGAAGACCGGCGGGCCGAGGCATTTGTCGACCAGCTTGCCGTCGACGCCCATTTTCGTGACCTTGCCTTCGGCGACTTCGCGTGCGATCTTGCGGCAGATGCTGCCCAGCTCGCGCTCGAGATTGCGCACGCCGGCCTCCCGCGTGTGCTGGCTGATCACCTTCCTGATCGACTCCAGCGTGAACCGCACCTGTTTCTTCTTCAGGCCGTTGGCCTCAATCTGCTTGGGGATCAGGTAGCGGCGGGCGATGAAGATCTTCTCGGAATCGGTGTAGCCCGGCAGCTCCAGCACCTCCATGCGGTCGAGCAGGGGCGGCGGAATCGGGTCCAGCAGGTTCCCCGTGGTGATGAACATCACCTTCGACAGGTCGAACGGCACGTCGAGATAGTGGTCGGTGAACGAGAAGTTCTGCTCGGGGTCCAGCACTTCGAGCAGTGCGGATGCGGGGTCGCCGCGGAAGTCGGTGCCGAGCTTGTCGATCTCGTCGAGCATGAAGACGGGGTTGTTGCTGCCGGCCTTGCGGAGTCCTTCGATGATGCGGCCTGGCAGTGCTCCGACGTAGGTGCGGCGGTGCCCGCGGATTTCGGCTTCGTCGCGCACGCCGCCCAGCGAGATGCGCATGAACTTGCGCCCCATCGCCCGCGCGATCGACTTTCCCAGCGACGTCTTGCCCACGCCCGGCGGGCCGACGAAGCACAGGATTGACCCTTTCACGTCCGGCTTCAGCTTGCGCACCGCCAGGTACTCCAGGATGCGCTCCTTCACCTTCTCCAGGTCGTAGTGGTCGGTGTCGAGCACCTTGCAGGCGGCCTCGACGTCGAGGTGGTCCTCAGTCTGCTTCGCCCACGGGAGTGCGATCAGCCACTCGAGGTAGGTGCGCGACACGATGTATTCGGCGGCGGCCGGGGGCATCCTGGCGAGGCGGTCGAGCTCGCGGTCCGCCTCTTTGCGGGCCTCCGGGGGCAGTTTCGACTCGTCCAGCCGCTTCTTGAGCTCGTTGATCTCGGCGGTCTTCTCGTCGACGTCGCCGAGCTCTTTCTGGATGGCCTTCAATTGCTCGCGGAGGTAGTATTCGCGCTGGCTCTTGCTGAGCTCGGTCTGCACGCTGTCCTGGATTTTCGAGCCGAGCTCGAGGATTTCGACTTCGCGGCGCAGCAGTTGCAGCACCCGCGAGAGGCGCAACGAGATGTCCAGCGTCTCCAGCATCTCCTGCTTCTCGGCGGTCGAGATCGGGATGTTCGTCGAGATGAAGTCGGCCAGTTTGCCGGGGTGGTTGATGTTGAGCGCCACGACCTTCAGCTCGTCGGGGAGGTGCGGGACGAGCGAGACCGCTCGCTCGAACAGGCCGACGGCGTTGCGCATCATCGCCCGGAGCTCCGCTGTGTCATCCAGCACGTCGCTCAGCTTGCTCACGGTCGCCTTCAGGCAGGGGTGCCGCTGGGTGTATTGCTCGATCCTGATCCGCGACACGCCGCGCACGAGCAGGCGGGTGGTCTTGTCGGGATACTTCAGCATCTGGAGAATTTCGATGGCCGTGCCGATCCGATAGAAGCGGTCTTCGGGTGTTTTCGCTTCTTCGGAGCCTTCCCGCTGCGTGACGAGTGCGAACATCTTGTCGCCCACCGCCACCTCGTCGATGCAACTGATCATGGTCTCGTCCTGGAAGACGAGCGGCACCATGATGCCGGGCGGGATGACCGTGTTCTCGATGGGCATCACCACGAGCTGCTCGGGAATCCTGATTTCCTCGATGTCGCGCCGCGTGTCGCCGTTGTTCAGGTTGTTTGCGTTGTTCTCAGCCATCTAATACAAGCCTCCGGCTTGTTGGTTACGGGGTGCACGTGCGGTACAGGTGCACGCTCCGCGGTAGTACATTTGCTCGTGGAAGGATGGAGGAATCGACATCCCTGTGCCCCCTGCCGGATACTACAGCCGTATCTTCACCTTGATGGACGTGGAGCCGGTCGGCCGCGAGACCTTGGGAATTACGATCTTCAGGAAGCCATCGGTGTAGGTGGCGTCCTGGATTCGTTCGCGGTCGATATGCTTGGGCAGCACCAGGGATCGCTCGAAGCAGCCGTAATGGATTTCCATCTGGTGGTAGCGCAGCTTCTGGTCGGTACAGCGGTCGGAGCGACGCCCCCGGATCGTCAGCACGTCATCGACGAGAAAGATCGACACGTCTGCCTTCTGAATCCCGGGGATTTCGATGCTGATCACGATCTCGTTGGGCGTCTCGTAGACGTCGGTGGGCGGCTGCCAGACGCTCTCCGACAGCATCCCAAGCGGGTTCTTCGAGACAAGGAGATTCTTGAAGATCCGTTCGACTTCCATCTCCATGCGCCGGACCTCGTCGTCGGCCGTCAGGATTCTGATCAAAGCCATAAGAACAGCCCCTTCTGAAAGGCTACAGGGTCACAGGCTACAGGCTACGGGCTACAGGCTCTGCCAGTTGGCAGTTGAACGTTGAACGTTCAGCGTTCGATTTCAATGTTCAATGTTCAATGTTTGATGTTCAATGTTCAATGTTTTCCTCCCTCTCCCTCTCCCCCTCTCCCCCTCGCTCCTCCGTTCCCCACTCTCCGTCCGTCACTCGATCGTGTAGTTCGGTGCTTCCTTTGTAATAGTAATATCGTGCGGGTGGCTCTCGACCAGTGCGGCGGTGGAAACGCGGATGAACCTGCCCTTCTCGCGCAGTTGCTGAATCGTGGATGCACCACAGTATCCCATGCCGGCGCGGAGGCCGCCGACGAGCTGGTAGATGAAGCTGGCAAGGGATCCCTTGTAGGGCACCCGGCCTTCCACGCCTTCGGGCACCAGCTTGTCGGGCCGGGCGCCCTTCTGCGAGTAGCGGTCGGCGCTGCCCTGGACCATCGCTCCCAGCGAGCCCATCCCGCGGCACATCTTGAAGCTGCGGCCCTTGTAGTACACGACCTCGCCCGGGCTTTCGGTGAGGCCGGCGAACAGCGCGCCGATCATCACGCAATGAGCGCCGGCCGCGATGGCCTTCGCAATATCGCCGGAGTAGCGGATTCCACCATCAGCTATGATCGGCACCTCGCTGCCGACGGCCTGCGAACAATTGTAGATCGCCGTCACTTGCGGCACACCCACGCCCGCGATCACTCGCGTGGTGCAGATCGAGCCGGGGCCGATCCCCACCTTCACGCCGTCCACGCCGGCGTCGACCAGTGCCTTGGCGCCGTCGGCCGTGGCCACGTTGCCCGCGATGACCTCGATATTGCAGCGCTTCTTGATCTCGCGGACCGACTCGATCACGCGGCGGGAATGGCCGTGGGCGGTGTCCACTACGATCACGTCGACGTCTGCCTTCAGGAGGGCCTCCACTCGGGCGAGATCGCCCGGGCCGACGGCGGCTCCGGCACGCAGCCGCCCGCGCGAATCGCGCGACGCGTTCGGAAACTGCACCACCTTCTCGATGTCCTTGATCGTTATCAGCCCGCGCAGCCGCGACGTCGTGTCCACCAGCAGCAGTTTCTCCACCTTGTTGTGGTGGAGGATATCCTTCGCCTCCTCGAGCGTCGTCTCCGGTCGCGACGTGACCAGCGCCGTCGTCATCACTTCCGAGATCAGCCGCGTCGGGTCGGGGTGGAACCGCAGGTCGCGGTTGGTCAGAATGCCCACCAGCCTGCCGCCGTCCTCCACGATCGGGATTCCCGAGATGTGCTGCTGTTCCATCACGTCGCGCGCGCGGTCGATCGTCTCGGTGGGCGGGAGGGTGATCGGGTCGTAGATCACGCCGGCCTCCGAGCGCTTCACCTTGCGAACTTCGAGCGCCTGGCGGGCGACCGACAGGTTCTTGTGGATGATCCCGATCCCGCCTTCCTGGGCCAGCGCGATCGCCAGCGACGATTCCGTCACCATGTCCATCGCAGCCGACACGATGGGCAGGTTGATCTCGATCTTGCGGGTCACCCGGGTGTTCGTGAGCACTTCGGAAGGGACGACATCAGATTCGGCCGGCAGGAGCAGAACATCATCAAACGTGATACCGTCGCCGATGAGCTTGTCTTTCACCGAACCCAACTCCTTCAGAGGGAAATTGCTTGAGAGGCCAATGGATTGTACTTCTATTAGAGCAGACGAGATGGACGGAATCAACGTAAAAAGACGTAGGGGCGGGCTGAGGCGCGACCGTCTTCGGTCGCCCGAATCGCCCGCCCGATGTGTGCAGTTCTTTCCGGACAATGGGCGGGCGATTCGCTCGAAGACTCGCTCAGCCCGCTCCTACACGCCCTACGCGACATTCAACGCTGGACGGCCTTCCTGTTGACCGTTGGCAGTTGAACGTTGATTGTTGAACGTTCGTCCGAATCCGCTGGCACACTGCGCGGCTAAAACGTCACGCTCCCCCTCCCGGTCTTCTCGGTCAGCCCCTTCGCGTCCGTGCCCTCGGGCCAGGCATTGTCGGAAACGAGGAGGTTGTAGTCGCCCTCGTGCCTGATGGCGATGCCTTCCGCGGGGAAGGTGTTGCCTGCGATCTTCGGCCGGCAGACGTCCTTCACGATGATTCCAGGGCCGGTGAGATTCGCGAAAACGCAGCCGCTGATTTCGGGATCAGAGCCTGTTTCGCAGCGGACGCCGAACTTCGCGTTGCCGTCGAAGGTGCAGCCGCTGATGGCCGGCGCCGACGCGATCCTGACCGAAACGCCGCCGTCGTTCCGGCTGAACGTGCACCCGCTGATCTTCGCCGGCGAGTTGCTCTCGCACGAGATGCCGAATCCGCCGTTCCCCTCGAACGTGCACCCCGCAATCGACGGCGCCGAGTAGATCATCCGGATGCCCGGGCCGACGTTGTTCGAGATCACGGCCTTCTCGATGGCGAGGTCGCTGCCGTCGAAGCAGCCGATGGCGTCACCGCCGAAAATTGTCGAGCCGTTGCCGTCGAACACGGTGCCGGCGATGGTGGGCCGGGATGTTTTGCGGGCAATCAGGCCGCCCCGCGGGTTGTGCGCGATCACGCCCCCGGTGATGGTGCCGGCGGTCTCCTCGATCCGGATGCCGATGCCGTCGTTGCCGACGATCCGCGGCTCGACGATGACGGGGGCGGCCTTGCGGCAGTCGATCGCGGTGAAGCCGCAGTCGGAGATGGTCACGTTTTCCAGGCGGGGCTGCGAGCCTTCACAGACGATCCCGCGAGCCGCGTGCGTGATCCGCGCGCGGCGGACGGTGCTGCCCGCGCCTTCCACGAACCGGATGGCGTCCCAGTCGAAGAACGACGCCCCGGCCCCGTCGATGTCCGCGGCGGAGGTGAACGTCACGGGTGCCTGCTCGGTACCATTTGCCTCCAGCGAGCCGTAGACGACGATCGACGCGTTGGCCAGGAATTCCACCCGCGTGCCGGCCTCGATGGCGAGCCGGGCCGGGCGGCGGACTTCCACCGTGCCATCGATCACGTAGGTGCCCCGCCGCGGCGACCAGGCGATCGATTCGGTGATGGCCCCGCGAACGACGGTCAGCTTCTCGCCGGCCTTCAGCCGGTCGGCCGTGCCTTCGGGAGTGAGCCGCGACCGTGCCTGCTTCTCGGCGGCGTCGACTGTGCGAATCTCGTCAACCGCCTGGCTCGCCCACGCGTCGCCCTCGCCGGGATAGTCGCGGATCACGCGGTTGAAGATGTTCCGGGCGTCGGTGAACCGCTCCGCCTTGGTGTAGAGCCTGCCGGCGTTCTTCATCCATTCCCAGCAGAGGTTGACGATCAGCGGGAATCTCCGGGCGTGCCCGGCGTAGACGTCGCCTGCCGCGCCGGGCGAGCCGGCCGCTTCGGACTCCGCGGCGAGCGCCTGCCCGATTTGCTCTGCGATCCGTTGGAGCAGCAGGGGATCATCGGTGATCGAGTCTTCGAGAACCTGGGTGAGCAATGCGGCCGCTTCCGCGTGCTCCTTGCGGTCGATCAGTGCCCCGGCCAGCTTGGTGGCGATGCGGGCGGAAACTTCCGGGGTCTTGCGGTAGCGGCCGAACAACTCGCGCAGCAGTTCGAGGTCGCCGCCGTCCACCGCTTGCAGCATTCCCAAGGCCATCTCGCCACGGGCGGCGGTATCGGGATTGGCGGCAGACGCGATGATCGTGTGGTACTGCTTCTCGGCCTTCGTGTATTCGCGGCGTGATTCGTGGATGCGAGCCAGCTCGAACCGCGGCTCGTGGATGTAGTGCTGCACGTCGGGATTGCCGTTGAATTCCTTCAGCATTCGCAGCAGGATTCCCTCCGCCTGATCCAGGTCTTCCTTCTGCATCAGCTCCCGGGCGGTGTCGAGCTGTGCGAAGAACTCGTCGAAGGATTTCGTGGTGCCCAGCCCGACGACCGGCGTCCGCAGCTTCACGTAGAGCTGCATGCCGAGGTACGCGACGACTCCCGCCGCAAGGATGCCCGCGCACAGCAGAATACGTTTCCTCATCCGGAAAACTCCTGAAGGGGCCGTCTCTACATGAATTATACCGCGCCGGCGCGCCATTCGGAAGGGAAAACGACTGATGATGAGATGAAGGGATGATGCGATGAAGAGGAAGAAAGGCCCCCAGTCCTCC
>DATKYA010000418.1:0-2382 GCA_035528775.1 Planctomycetota bacterium
GTCTCCGCCGGTCGCCCTGCGAATGAGGTCCGAATCGGTCGGCTGCAAGTGGTTTGCCCCCATCCGGAGGTGTTCCTGCTGCAACATCATTAGTATAGTGTGCCGAAAGGGGGGTATTTCTTCCATGAAATTCCGGGGGAATTCCCAGGGGCAGGGGAATCGTGGGAGGCCACCGCTTCAGTGGACAAAGTGGACGGAGTGGACCAAGTGGAAGGAGTGGACGTGATGGGACCGGGTCGCTATGCCCTCATCCCCACTCCCAATCTCCCCCTCACGCCGCAAAGATCGCATCCACAAAGCGCTCCGCATCGAACGTCTCGATGTCGGCCATCTGCTCGCCGATGCCGATGAATTTCACCGGGATGTTCAGCTGCTTGCGTATTGCCAGCACGATGCCGCCCTTGGCGGTGCCGTCGAGCTTGGAGAGGATGATGCCGGTGAGGCCGATGGCCTCGTCGAAGAGTTTGGCCTGCGAGATGGCGTTCTGGCCGGTGGTGGCGTCGAGCACCATGAGCACTTCGTGGGGTGCGTCGGGCACTTTCTTCTTGATCACGCGCTCGATCTTGCTGAGCTCCTGCATGAGGTTGCGCTGGGTGTGCAGGCGGCCGGCGGTGTCGACGATCAGCACGTCCACCTTGCGGGCGACGGCGGCTTCCACGGCGTCGTACGCCACGGCGGCGGGATCGGCTCCCTGCTGGTGCTTGATGATGTCGACCCCGATCCGCTCGCTCCAGATGCTGAGCTGCTCGACGGCCGCGGCCCGGAAGGTGTCGCTCGCTGCCAGCAGCACTTTCTTGCCTTCCTTCTTGAAGTAGTAGCCGAGCTTCGCGATGGAGGTGGTCTTGCCGGAGCCGTTGACGCCGGCCACGAGGATGACCGTCGGGGGAGCGTCGGCCAGCTTGATGCGGCTCTCGGCCTGGTTGAGGATCTCCTTCATCTTGTTCTTGACGAAGGCCTCGAGGGCGGGTGCGTCCTTGATCTGGCCGTCCTTGTAGGCCTTGCGGGTGCTCTCGGTGATCTGGGAGGTAGCTTCAACGCCGACGTCGGCGGAGATGAGCACTTCTTCCAGGCGGTCGATGGCTTCTTCATCGACGCGGTTGAAGATCCTGAAGACATCGCGGAGGCCCGAGGAGAGCTTGCCGCGGGTTTTCTGGAGGCCTTCCTTGAGTTTTTCGACGGGAGCAAACAGTTTTTTGAAGAACATTCAGCGAAAATCCTCCTTGCGGTTCACCGACCCGGGCAGGAGTTGAGCCAGGGCGGCGATTTTTTCGACGTAAACGCCCGGCACGCGCACGCGGCCGATCGGCAGGTCGGGGCGGCGCGCGCCGTGGCAATCGGAGCCGCCCGCAACCAGCAGCCCCAGGCGCATCGCCATCGTGAGGTACCGCGCGGTCTGCTCGCGGTTGTAGGTGGGGTAGAATGCTTCGATCCCGTGCAGGCCCATCTCGGCAAACAGGGGGATGTAGTCGTCGCGGCTCGTCACCCCCGGATGCGCCAGGATGGAGACGCCCCCCATCGCGCGGATGGTGGTGATCGCTTCTTCGACGCTCATGTAGCGCTTGGGGACGAAGGCCGGGCCGCTGTCGCCGACGTACCGGTAGAACGCCTCGGCTAGGTTGGACACGTGGCCGCGATCCTTCAATGCCTGGGCTACGTGCGCCCGGCCGGGCGAGCCGCCGTCCGCGAGGTCGATCACGTCCTGCGCGTCGAGCTCAACGCCGATCGAGCGGAGCTTGTCGACGATCTGCTCGATGCGCTCGTGGCGTGCGCGGCACATCTCGCTCAGCCGCTCGAGGAATGCGGTGTTCACGGTGTCGACGTAGAGCCCGATGAGGTGGAATTCCTGGTCGCCGTGGTAGGTGGAGATTTCGACGCCGGGGACGACTTCGACGTCGCGTGCGGGGCCGTGCTGGCGGGCTTCGGCCACGCCGTTCATCGTGTCGTGGTCGGTGATCGCGATGACGGTGAGACCGGCGGCGGCGGCGCGGTCGACCACATCCCGCGGCGTGAACGTGCCGTCGGAGCAGGTCGTGTGAATGTGGAGGTCAGCCTGGATTCGTTTTGCCATTGTTCCCGTGCGGATAAAACGGGCGGCCTTGCCCGCGGAGGGCCTCCTTCGGCGCAGCCCGGATGCGATTGCCTGTAGTCCTTCCATGATAGCAGATGACGGGCTGCTATTCAACGAGGAAAAAGGCTGAGGGACAGGCGGGGTGCGTAATTTGTTTGTTGTATGTCCTGCGTAGGGGCGGGCTTCGCGATGTCTTCCTGCGACCGAAGCGGTCGCCGCGAATCGCCCGCCCTACGCAACCAGAAATAGGGCGGACGATTCCGGCGGCTCGGGTTGCGTCATGGTGCTGCATCCCGCATCGGTTCCCCGAGCCG